>JBARNF010001108.1:0-2934 GCA_049802835.1 Bradyrhizobium sp. | reverse complement strand
TGGTCTCATTTGACTGCGTCACGATCGTCATTCCGGGGCAAGGCCGCAGGCCTTGAACCCGGAATCCCGAGATTGTTTTGCGTCCATTCCAGCAACTTCGAGATTCCGGGTTCAGCCCTGCGGGCTGCCCCGGAATGACGCGTGGCTTGAGCGCGCGCGTCACAATCCCATCTGCCGGCTGGCCAGATCCTTCATGATTTCCTCGGTGCCGCCGCCGATCGCATTGACCTTCACTTCGCGGTAGATCCGTTCAACGCGAATGCCGCGCATGAACCCGGCGCCGCCAAAAATCTGCACCGCCTCCGAAGCGCAATAAGCCATCGTCTGCGTCGCCTGGTTCTTCATCATGCAGATCTCGGCCACGGGATTGTCGCCCTGTTCGAGCCGCCACGCCAGCATTTCCAGCATCGCCTGCGACGCTGCCACGCGCTGCGCCATGTCGACGAGCTTGTGCCGGATCACCTGATGCTGCGCCAGCGGCTTGCCGAAGGTGTGGCGCTCTTTCGCATAAGCGATCGCGTCATCGAGGCAGACCCGCGCGAACGCCGTGCAACTCGCCGCCATGCCCATGCGCTCGCTGTTGAAATTTTGCATGATCAGCTTGAAGCCCTGGCCCTCCTCGCCGATCAGGTTCTCCGCCGGCACGCGGCAGTCGTCGAAATGCAGGGTCGCGGTGTCCGAGGCCCACCAGCCCATCTTGTTCAGCTTGGTGCGGGTGAGGCCCGGCGTGTCGCCGGGGACCAGTAGCAGACTGACACCGGAGGCGCCGGGCCCGCCGGTGCGTACCGCCACGGTGAGATAGTCCGCGCGCATCCCCGAGGTGATGAAAGTCTTCTCGCCGCTGACAACGTAGGCATTGCCGTCGCGCCGTGCCTTGGTGCGCAGATTGGCCACATCCGAGCCGCCGCTCGGCTCGGTGATGGCGAGCGCCGAGATCTTACGCCCCGCCAGAATCTCCGGCAGCACCCGGACCCTCAGTTCCGGCCGCGCGGCGCGTGCGATCGGGGGCGCACCGATCGTATGGCTCATCAGGCTGGCACTGACGCCGCCGCACCCGGCCCGCGCCAGCTCCTGCGAGGCGACGATCTTCATGAACTGATCAGCGGGCGCGCCGCCGAACTGTTCCGGGAAGCCGAGCCCGAGCAGCCCGATCTCCGCCGCCTTGGGGTAGAGCGCGCGCGGAAACTCGCCGGCCTCGTCCCACGCGCTCGCGAACGGCGCGATCTCCCTGTCGACGAAGCGCCTGACCACGTCGCGGAACGCCTCGTGCTCGGCCGTGTAGAACGGGCTTGTCGTCATCGCTGTACCGGAGGTTCTGCGTCTTGCCGGATCAGGATGGCCGGAAGCTGCGGTATCGCCTTGCGTCGAGTGGCTGACTGCCGAAATCACCTGCAGCCCGGCCCGTCTTCGTTACGCCGCAACAGCGACTGGACGCAAGACAGTGCAATGCACACACCGGCCCACTTCAACGAAAACGCTGGTGGGCTGGATGCCCGCGACCGGTCTGACGCAGCAGGCATCGTGACGATTCCAGTCGGCCGTCGGCATGGCCGCCGACCGGCATCAACCACGAATCATAAAAACAACCAGAGGAAACCCAGGGAATGTTGCCGACCACGACCAGGACCCTGCTTTCATTTGCCGCCGCGGCGGCGTTCTCCGCGCTGGCAAGCCAGAGCGCGCTCGCGCAGAAGAAATACGATACCGGCGCCACCGATACCGAGATCAGGATCGGCAACGTCGAGGCCTATAGCGGTCCGGCGTCGGCCTACGGCATCATCGGCAAGACCGAGGACGCCTATTTCAAGATGATCAACGATCAAGGCGGCATCAACGGCCGCCGGATCAACTTCATCTCCTATGACGACGGCTACTCGCCGCCGAAGACGGTCGAGCAGGTCCGCAAGCTGATCGAGAGCGACGAGGTGTTCCTGGTGTTCAACGCGCTGGGCACGCCGACCCAGACTGCGGTGCAGAAGTATCACAACGCCAAGAAGATCCCGCAGCTGTTCCTCGCCACCGGCGCCAGCAAGTGGAACGACCCGAAGGAATTCCCCTGGACCATGGGCTTCCAGCCCAGCTACCGCGTCGAGGCGCGGATCTTCGCCAAATACATCCTCAAGGAGAAGCCGAACGCTCGAATCGCGATCTTCTATGCCAATGACGATTTCGGCAAGGACTACGTCATCGGCATCAAGGACGTGCTCGGCGACAAGGCCAAGACCATGATCGTCGCCGAGGAGAGCTATGAGACCACCGAGCCCTCGATCGATTCCCACATCGTCAAGCTCAAGGGCACCAGCGCCGACGTGTTCGTCAACATCTCCACGCCGAAATTCGCCGCGCAAGCGATCAAGAAGATCGCCGAGCTGGAATGGAAGCCGATGCACCTGATGACCGACGTCTCGATCTCGATCGGCGCCGTCATGAAGCCCGCCGGCCTCGAGGCCTCCGAAGGAGTGGTCTCCGCCAGCTATCTCAAGGACCCGTCGGATCCGCAGTGGAAGGACGATGAGGGCATGAAGAAGTTCATGGCCTTCATCGACAAGTACATGCCGGGCGCCAACATCTCCGACACCAACCTGGCCTATGGCTACGCAGCGGCGCAGACCATGGTGCAGGTCCTGAAGCAGTGCGGCGACAATCTCACCCGCGAGAACGTCATGAAGCAGGCCGCCAGCCTGAAGGACTTCGCACCGGACACGCTGATCCCCGGCATCAAGGTCAACACCGGCGCCAACGACTTCGCCCCGATCGAGCAGCTCAAGATGATGCAGTTCAAGAACGGCAAATGGGACCTGTTCGGCGACATCATCAGCGCGGAGGTGGGGGGTTGAGGAAACTGCTGTCGCGTCTGCTCGTTTGAGTCACACTCTCCGCGGCGCACGCGGTGCACCTCTCCCCGCCTGCGGGGAGAGGTCGGATTTCATCAAA
>JBARNF010001107.1:0-5619 GCA_049802835.1 Bradyrhizobium sp. | reverse complement strand
TGGGCTATTGGGCTACTTTTCGTTGTCGGATGTATTGCGAGCGGCGTGGCCTCGATCGCCAGGAGCAGGGCGGACGACGCGGCGCTCCTGATGCGGCAAGCAACAATTCTGCAGCTCTATAGTCACGATGTCGTCGGTGCCGACGATGGAGAGGTAGTCTCTCTCGCCGCCACTACCCTTGAAGCGCTCTTCCACGTTCCTGTTGTCATAATGCTGATGTCGGAGACCGTAGTAACGTTCATCGAGAGGCGCGGCGAAATCGAACCACTCGATGTGGAAATGGAGGCTGCGCTGTCTTCGCTGACGACTTGTCGATCGGTCCGTGCAGGGGTTTATCCGTTCGACACATCTCGCTTCGACTTCTGGCCCGTGTCGACGCCTACGGGACAGTGGGCCGTCATTGGGCTGGCGTTCGACCCCAATGAGCGTCCATCCAAGCCTGCTATTCTGGTTGAAGCCGTGGGGGCTGTCCTCGCTCTCGCGCTTGATCGCCAGCATTTCCGCACCCTGTAGGGGACGACCGCTGATGGCCCTTCTCGCCTCGAGGCTCCGGCCGGCTGTTCGGTTTAGGCAGGTGCATCGGTTTGGAATGGTGGGCACGGCGCCGTTGCGTCGTCACACGGGGCGGCAGCGGAGCAAGGCGCCTTTGCCACCCTCCGTTCCTTGTATCGTCCACGTCCGTGCGAGGCGCGCTTGCGCCGACGTGTCCGCCGAAGCCGATCGGGCGTAAGCGGAAGCAATCCAGACTCTTGGCGCGGCCCCGGGATCGCGTCGCTTCGCTCGCGATCACGCCGCGCGGCTGAAGTCGCGCGACGTGAAAGCCGCCGGCGCGTGGAAACGAGTTTCATCAGCTCGTGGGGCGGATGAGCGTTAGCGTCATCCGCCGTCTTAAGAGCAGCGAAAGAAGCAGTGGCGGATCACGCTTCGCTGATCCGCACGACGCGCTAGGTCCCATTGACCCATAGCTGACGTCGCCGCGTTGGGATTGTTGACCAAGATCCATTCGCGACGAGAGCAGTGAGACGCTAGGAGGCTGGCCGGTGACGGTTGAGCGGAGCTAGACCGCGCAGCCCCTGCGCTATGGCCCTGCACAACCATCGGGAAGCGGCGGCGGCGACGCTTGCGGCCAAATCCACTTGGTCAGCCAGGTACCAACGAAAACCATGGCGTAGATGTCGAGCGGGCTCGTTAGCAAAGCCAGCGGAAGTGAAACCATCATTGCTTCGCCGCAATTCCCGCCGGCACCTTGTCCCCGACAGGTGATGATTGGGAATAAGACGACAAAAGCGAATAGAGCGACGGGCACCGACAGAGAGATGGCGGCAATGACCAACCCTGCAACAAGCCTCTTCAAAAGCAGAACCATCAGCCGTCACCTTGCAGTCCAAGCAAGATGTCAACATGTATCTCGTAGGAGTTGCTAAGATCGTCAACTCACTACCCTATTTATTAGTCTTTCGAGACTGAGGGGTAACTCGGAATACTGTCGATTTCGGCTCTTGGCCTTCGGATTCTCCGCTCCGGCCGTGGGCACGGCGCCGTTGCGTCGTCACCCGCGGCTGCAGCGAGCAAGGCGCCTTTGCCCACCCACCGCGCGCTGCATCGTCGGTGTCATTGCGAGGCGCTCTTGCACCGACCTGTCCGCCGAGGCCGATCGGGCGGAGGCGGGAGCAATGCAGGGTCTTGGCGCTGCCCCTGGATCGCGTCGCTTCGCTCGCGATGACGTCGTGCTGCTGCGGTCGCGCGCCGTAGAATGACGTCGCTCGTGCCGGTGGTGACGATGCTGCGAGACGCTGCAGGTGCTTTGGCAGATGGCGGGGCAGGCCTAATCCTGAAACACGTCGCCTGGCGCATTCACGACAGCAAATATTCCGCCGCTGCTTCGCCCAGAATCCCATTCTGTCCCGAAGCGGGCATTGTTCATCGCGGCGTTATCGAACGAAACGCAATCCATCTAGCCGCCGACGATCCTTCGAGCCAAATCTTCATTCGCTCGCTCACCCAATAGAGCGAATGCTCACGAGCGATGTCCGTGCCTGGATGTCGATCTGCGCGGAATGAACGTGTGCCCTCGACCTGCAATTCGGACGTAGGACGGACGGCGAGGGCCCACAACCGAGGCATCTGCGCCAGAAGAGTCGGATCGTGAGGGCATCCCAAAATGTAGTCCTCTGGTTCGCCTGTCTCGGGATACGACATCGGCTCGTCGATGTCCGTGCTCCAAGTATGCCAATCGAGGCGGACGACTTTCTCATACTGAGTCGGCTCGAAGTCAAAGCCGGTCAATGGGCTGCGTTCAAGGTCAAGTCGAAATTCGTCGGTGACGATGATGAAGCCGAATGGCTGGGTCATCGGCGGCACGTACGGGCCCGTGCGCAAGATGCGTATGATTGGCGGTCCGACGCACTCGGTCGCTTCGACTAAGCCGTGCGAGAGAATATCGCCATAGTCACCCCAAGGAGATTTGACGGATTCTACAGCGAAGAACTTTGACATAGGACGCCCCAAGATGCGCGACTGTCGAGCTTCGGTTGCCCCAATCCGCAACTGCTTGCAAGGTCCGCTCTTGGCTCTTCTCGGATGCTAGGCTCCGGCGGTGGGCACGGCGCCGTTGCGCCGTCGCTCGCGGCTGCGGCGGAGCAAGGCGCTCGTGCTCATCCTGCGCCTAGCATCGTCCACGTCATTGCGAGGCGCCCTTGCGTGTCCGCCGGAGCCGATCGGGCGGAGGCGGATGCAATCCAGTCTCTCGGTGCAGCCCTGGATCGCGTCGCTTCGCTCGCGATGACGCCGCGCTGCTGCGGTCGCGCGGCATGAAAACCACCTGCGCGTGGAAACTGATTTCGTCAATCCCGTCAAACTGATTTGCCCTGTCCAGTCCTGTCGCGAAAAATATTCCACTTTCGCTTTTTCGGAAAATATGATTGTCTCTTCCCATCCCGCCTCGATCGAAGAGGGACGTTTCGCGGTCGTCACGAGCGTTGGAGGCGGGGAGCGGTGGCCTGTCGGCGCGCAGCGCGCTGGAATCGCGAGCGGACGAACGCGATCGGCAGGACGATGAAGTCGCAGGGTCCTGGCGCCCCGATGCTGGCGTCAAGTTCGCGGCAGATGCTTAGGGCATCTCGCGGGCGACGGTGGCTACAAGCCCGGACACCGGGGAGACTGCGTATAATTCGTAAAGCCATCGCGCGGGGAGGGCCGGGTGATCTCGGCTGAACCTGTGGTACCTGCCGCCTGCATTTTTTTCCGCAGGCGGGCCACGGGCGCGGCCAGCGCCCGGCCTTCCCTGCACCCTCCGATCGGTTTGAGGGTGATCCGACTGCAAGACTCGGACGTAACCTGTCGCGAGAAGGAGAGCGCATGTCCGATGCCGGCCAGATCATCGCCGCAGGCGCGCTCGCGCCCGACAAGGGCTCAGGTCTTCACGCCATAATGGGCGAGGAACATGCCGACCGCGCTGGCGATGACCTTTTGAACGCGGTCCGGCGACGGCGCCGGCTCGGCCTGGAAGATGAAGGGCAGGAACAGCGTGGCCTGGCACATCTGCTGAAACTGCGAGGCCGCCAGATGACAGTCGTCGATGGTGAGCTCGCCGGCATCGACGCGGGCCTGCAGATAGGCCGCCAGCCGGCTGATCGTGGCGTTGAGCACGCATTCGTAGTAGCGGCGGCCGACGTCCGGCATCCGCTCGGCGATCGCCATCACGGTGCGGATGGCCGATCCGCCGCCAGGCCGGCAGACCACCGCGATCCAGGCCTTGCCGAACTCGCCGAGGGCGGTCGCGGCATCGCGATCGGGATCGAAGCTGAAGTTCGAGGCGCCCCGATGCACGCTCTCCTCTTCGACGATTGCTTCGAACAGGCGGAATTTATCGGTGAAGTAGACGTACAGCGTGCCCTTGGAGACCCCGGCCGCGCGCGCGATCTCACCCATGCTGGCGCCGTCGAATCCCAGGTCCATGAAGACCTTGCGGGCGCCGTCGAGGATCTGCCGCCGTTTCGAGGAGTCCTCGTCCGGAGCCGCCTGGGTGGTGTTTTGATCCGCCTCAATCATTGGTTTAGGTTGTTCCCGAAGAATTCGAGCGTGGCAACGTCACACAAGACCGTGAGCAGCTATGTTGCATAGCGAAGGATATATTGACCGAACCGTTCGGTCAATGCTAGATATCGAATTGACCGAACGGTTCGGTTGGGATGAACGGGGTCAGGGCGGCCCCGGTTTCATGGTGGGAGTCTCTGATGGCCGCTGCGAGAGAACAGGCTGTGCGGGCGCGCCGTCCGGATGCTGAGGAAGCGCCGGGACCGGCCAAGCCTGAGGCAGCCCGTCCGCGGGCGAACGACGCGGTTCAACACAAGGCGGCCGATCCGAAGGCAGACGTCACGACCGAGGCGCCGCTCGATTTGCCGCCCGCTGCTCCAGCCGCGGCTCCCGGCCACGGCCAGCCGAAAACGGTGACCGCGACTCCGCCGAAATCCGGCAAGCGCAAGCGCGTGCTCGCAGGCGTCGGCCTGCTGCTGGCGCTGGCCGCCGCCGGCTATGCGACGCATTATTTCCTGGTCGGCCGCTTCATGGTCTCGACCGACGATTCCTATGTCCGCGCCAACAACACCATGCTGGGCGCGCGTGTCTCCGGCCACGTCCAGGAGATCGTGCCGCGCGACAATTCGATCGTCCGCAAGGGCGACGTGATCTTCCGCATCGATGACGGCGACTACAAGATCGCCGTCGACGCCGCGCGCACCAGGATCGCGACCCAGGAGGCGACGATCGCGCGGATCGGCCGCCAGGTTGCCGCGCAGCAGAGCGCCGTCGAGCAGGCGGAGGCGAACCTCGCTTCGGCCGAAGCCTCGATGAAGCGGGCGGGACTGGACTATGAGCGCCAGCAGGCGCTGAGCACCAAAGGCTTCGCGTCGCATGCGACCTTCGAGCAATCGGAAGCCACGCGCGACCAGGGCATGGCTGCGGTCCGCGCGGGACGCGCAGCCTTCGACGCGGCGCGTGACAATGTCGAGGTCACCAAGGCGCAGCAGGCCGAGGCCCAGGCGCAGCTTGCCGAGCTGAAGACTGCGCTCGCCAAGGCCGAGCGAGATCTCGATTTCGCCACGGTGCGCGCGCCGGTCGACGGCACCTTTTCCAACAGGCTGGTCAACACCGGCGACTTCGTCGCCGTCGGTCAGCGGCTCGGCAACGTCGTGCCGCTCGACGACGTCTTCATCGACGCCAACTTCAAGGAAACCCAGCTCAATCGCATTCGCGCGGGGCAGCCGGTGACCATCAAGGTCGACGCCTACGGCGCCCGCAAGTTCATGGGCGCGGTCGACAGCATCGCGCCGGCCGCGGGCTCCGTCTTCACGCTGCTGCCGCCTGATAATGCGACCGGCAACTTCACCAAGATCGTGCAGCGGCTGCCGGTGCGCATCCGTGTGCCCAAGGACGTCGCCCGGCAGAACCTGCTGCGCGCCGGCATGTCGGTCTACGTCACCATCGACACCACCGAAGGCGCCAAGGATGCCGACAATGACGGCGACCTCGACTCGCCGATGATGATCCATCCGCAGTGATGCGGGTGAGTTTGAACTAACAGGATCAGAGTAGATAGGAACGGCATCGGCAGTGAGCTCC
>JBARNF010001106.1:0-8295 GCA_049802835.1 Bradyrhizobium sp. | reverse complement strand
GTCCGGGCCAGCGCGCCGGCCGGCAGGCGGGCGCCCAGCAGACCGATCCGCTCGGCCGTCCCATGCATCCCGGCCGCGACATCGACGATTTCTCGCAGAAGATTCCCGGCGAGATCGACGTCCAGCGCGTCCGCCGCATCCTCGAGGAGTTGCGCCGCCGTCTCGCCGATCCGTCACGGCCGCAGGTCGAGCTCGACTACATCGAGCGGCTGCTGAAGGAGTACTGAGGCGGCGCGCCTCAGTAGCGCTTCTCGGACAGGATGCGCGCGGCGTGCTGCAGCCGGTCGACGGAGCGCTCGGTGTCGGTCAGCGCGCAGCAGCTGACCAGCGTGTCGATGATGGCGAGCTGGGCGACACGGCTGCTCATCGCCTCCGGCCGGTAGCGGGTCTCGTTGGCCACCGTGTAGAGCAGCACCTCGCAATGCGCCGCGAGCGGCGACTTGCCGAGCCGGGTGATGCCGATGGTGCGCGCGCCGGCCGCCTGCGCCAATCGCGTCGCGAGCACGGTCTCGACCGTGCTGCCCGAATGCGACACCGTGACCGTCGTGACCGCGGGCCCGGTCATGCCGGCGCTGACCGCCTGCACGTGGGAATCGACGA
This sequence comes from Bradyrhizobium sp., assembly GCA_049802835.1. GTDB lineage: Bacteria > Pseudomonadota > Alphaproteobacteria > Rhizobiales > Xanthobacteraceae > Bradyrhizobium. Next base: position 7,695 of record JBARNF010001106.1, on the reverse strand, counting down.
CGGCGTTGGCCGCGAGCCCCAGCTGCAGCAGCCGATACGACAGGTCCTGCGCGATCGGCGCCGAGCTTCCGATGCCGTAGATCTCGATCCGCTGCGCCTCGCGCAACAGCTTCGCGGCCTCGGCCAGCGCCTCCATCGAGAGCAGGCGGCGCGTCTCCTGCAGCGAAGCGGCATGGGCGGCGAAGATGTGGTCCGTGACGGTCGCCGGATCGTCGCCGCGATGCAGATCCTCCTGGATCAGGCGGACCGGCTCGATCAGGTCGCGCGCCAGCAGGATCTTGAGTTCCTGGAAGCCCCGCACCCCGACGCGGCGGCAGAACGACACGATCGTGCCCTCGCTGACGCCGCAGGCCTCGGCGACCTCGGTGATCGACATGTGAATGAACGGCTCCGGCCGGGCGATGATCAGCTCCGCGATCTGCCGGGCCTTCGGCGGCAGCTCGTTTTGCAGCTCGCGGATGCGCGAAAGAATGCCGTTCACGGATGGGTCCCCGGGTTGAACATCGATCGTGGCCGTCTGGCCTCGCCAGAAGGCCCCACAGCCATGCCACAGCAGCACGGTCAGTGGATACTGAGAAAAGCTCATAAAGAATCATTTCTAAAATAAATAATTCACAGCGGCGTCAAGTCGCACTGCTACGCCTCGGCCGTTCTCAGGCGGAGGTCGGATCCACCCGCACTCCGTGAATCCGTCCCCAGAGCTTCAAAAGGCCGAAACAGCATGACAACACGTCGCAATTTTCTGGCAGGCGCCACGGCGGCGACTGCCTTTGCCAGTATCCGCCAGGCGCTGGCCATTCCGGCACGGCGCCGGACCGGCACCATTAAGGACGTCAAGCACGTGGTGATCCTGATGCAGGAGAACCGCTCGTTCGACCATTATTTCGGCACGCTGCGCGGCGTGCGCGGCTTCGGCGATCGCTTCCCGATTCCGCTCGAAAGCGGCAAGCCGGTCTGGTTCCAGTCGGACGGCAGCCGCGAGATTCCGCCCTATCACCGCGACTCCACGACCTCGAACGCGCTGGTCGGCTACGGCACGCCGCATTCGTTCGGCGACAGCCAGGCCGCTTGGAACCAGGGCAAGATGGGCTATTGGGCGAAGTACAAGACGCCCTATGCGATGGGCTATTTCGGCCGCGACGACATCCCGTTCCAGTTTGCGCTCGCCGAGGCGTTCACGCTGTGCGACGCCTATCACGCCTCGATCACCACCGGCACCGATCCCAACCGCATCGTGTTCTGGTCGGGCTCCAACTTCAATCCGGCGCTGCGCGCGCAGGGCGTCAACAGCACCACCAACGATTCCGAGCCCAACAACCTCCGCTGCTGGCCGAATCCGCACAATTGGGTCGCCGGCCAGCCGCAGCCGCAGGCCAACTACAAATACGTCGGCAGCGACTTCAACTGGGACACGCTTCCCGACCTGTTGAACAAGGCCGGGGTCAGCTGGCACATCTATCAGGACATGAACGACAACTGGACCGGCGCGATGCACGGCTGTCTGGCGTTCTCCAGCTTCCGTCATGCGCAGCCGGGCGATCCGAACTACGTGCACGGCCTGACCGGCGGGCCGGACTATCTGGACCGGCTGAAGGCCGATGTGATGGCCGGCACCCTGCCGGAAGTGTCGTGGATCCTGCCGACCCAGGCCAACTCCGAGCATCCCGGCGGCGGCAGCCCGACCCGCGCCGGCAACTTCACCGACCAGGTGCTGGAAGCCCTGACCGCCAATCCCGAGGTCTGGAGCCAGACCGTCTTCCTGCTGACCTTCGACGAGAACGACGGCTTCTTCGATCATCTGCCGGCGCCGGCGGTGCCGTCCTATGACGCCAACGGCAAGCTGATGGGCAAGGCGACGCTGCCGCTCGCCGGCGAGTACTTCTCCAACACGGCCGGCAACGTCCTGACCGCGGCGGACACGATCAGCGGCAACATCCGCCCGTGGGGCCTCTCCGCGCGCGTGCCGATGTATGTGGTGTCGCCGTGGAGCAAGGGCGGCTGGGTCAACTCGCAGGTGTTCGACCACACCTCGGTCGGCCGCTTCCTCGAGCAGCGCTTCGGCATCAAGGTCGAGGCCATCAGCCCCTGGCACCGCGCGGTGTCGGGCGATCTCACCTCGGCGTTCGACTTCGCCAGCCCGAACGATCCGCGCTTCCCGGAGCTGCCCGACCAGAGCAACTGGCAGGCCTCCGACGCGCATCAGAAGACCTTGCCGGCGCCGGTCGCGCCAGCGACGCCGCAGCCGCTGTTCCAGGAAACCGGCGTACGCTATTCGCGCCCGCTGCCCTACATCCTGCACGCCACCGCGAAGGTCGACGCTGCCGCGGGCAAGGTGAAGCTGCTGTTCGCCAACACCGGCTTTGCCGGCGCCGTGTTCCACGTCTACGACAAGCAGCACCTCGACCTCATCCCGCGGCGCTACACCGTCGAGGCCGGCCAGATGCTCGACGACGAATGGAGCATCGGCAACGACGGCCTCTATGATCTCTGGGTGCTCGGCCCGAACGGCTTCCACCGCCATTTCAAGGGCGACCTCGATAAGGTGAGGCAATCGAATGCCGCCAACCCGGAGATCTTCGTCGGCTACAACGTCTTCGAGGGCGGCCTGCACATGCAGTTGCGCAACGACGGCCATGCCCGCGTGAGCTTCACGGTGAAGTCGAACGAGATCTATGGGCCGCTGCAGGCCGTCACCGCCTCGGTCTCGGCCGCGCTGGAGCCGCGGTGCCCGGGCTTCGGTCCGCAGCCCGGCTTTCATCCGGTGGGCCTTGGCGCGGTGCCAGGCTTCCGGTCGGCTCCCGATTTCGACGCGCCCGGCTTCGGCTTCGGCGCGCCGAGCTTCTTTCCCGGACCGAGCCATGGCGGTCCGTCCACGTCGTGGAGCGTCAAAGTGTCCGCGCCCGGCCGACACGGGGAGCTGTACTGGCATCTGCGCAAGTCCGGCCTGTGGTACGACTTCGTCGTCACCAGCGACACCGATGATAGCTTCTCACGCCGCGTCGCCGGCCACGTCGAGACCGGCCGCGCTTCGTTCAGCGATCCCGGCATGGCGCTGGCCGATCGCTTCTGATCACTGCATCCAATACGAGGTTTGCGGAGGGCGCCCATGGGCGCCCTTTCGCTTTGCTTCAGCCGCTGCCGAGATCGTGGATCACGGCGGACAGGCTGCCTGATGAGAGATCGAGTGTCGCCAGCGTGATCGGCAGCTTGAAGCGGCGCGGGCCGGCGCTGCCAGGATTCAGGTAGAGCACGCCGTCGATCGTTTCCACCCGCGTACGATGCGAGTGGCCTGAGATCACGACGTCGATGCCGGCCTCGGCCGGATTGATTGTCAGGTCGTTGACGTCGTGCACGAGGAAGAGCGTCCGCCCCTCGAGATGCACGGTGGCGGTCTCGGGATAGGCCTTCGCCCAGTCCGCCGTGTCGATGTTGCCGCGGATCGCGGTGACCGGGGCTATCAGACGAAGTTGCTCGACGATGTCGGGCCGGCCGATATCGCCGGCGTGGATGATGTGATCAACGCCGGCCAGGCATCGCTCCGCCTCGGGCCTCAGCAGACCGTGCGTGTCGGAGATGATGCCAATCTTCAGCATCGTTCCTGCCGGACGTGATGGGGGCGCCTCAGGCGATCGCGAGAATCTCGATCTCCTGGCCGGAGGCCTCGATGACATCGCCAACTGATTTGCCCATCAGCAGGCGAGCCACCGGTGAGACGTAGGAGATCATGCCACGCTTGGGATCGGCTTCGTCCTCGCCGACGATCCGGTAGGTCTGGACGCGGCCATCGCCGCGCCGGAACGTCACCGTGCTGCCGAACGCGATCGTCTCCGTCGTTGCCGGAGCGGGCATCGGCTGCGCCGTCCGCAGTCGTGACGCGAAGTAGCGCGCGTCGCGCAGCGGCAGCGCCGATTCCCGGCGACGTTCGTTGACCTCCTCGATTGCCTGCGCCGCTTCATAGGCCGCTTGCGCCTCGCGGAGCTGATCCTCGAGCGCCTTGAAGCCTGCTGCGGTCACGAGGTTGGGGTGCGGCGACACCGGCCGGTCCGGCAGCAACGTCTCCGACGCCGTCTCGGCGCTCTCTTCCTTGGTGAATGCGACGCTCACGTTCGACAACTCCTGCAACCGGCCTTGAAGGGCGCGAGGGGGACCGGTGAGAGATCATGTCGTCGTAGCGCATTTCAAGTCCAATCGCGATGTTCAGCAAGGCTCCGCTGGCGTGCGCGCTCCCAGTGGCGCAGGGATTCCGCGCCCGGTATGCTCGAGCCAGCGCTCCGAACCGTTTGAGTCCGGACTCTCTTCGGTGCATCTCGGACAGTTGAACGCGGTCCTTACCCGTCCGTGTAAAGCGACCGCACGAGGATAGCGGACAATTCTACGACCGGATCACGGGCGCATTCCGATGAAGGCCGGCGCGGACGGAACGAACCAGGTTGCCGTGCTCAGTCCTGCGCCAACGGCTCCTTGACGGTGAGCAGGACCAGAAACGTCGCGAGAGAGCCGGCAACCATGAGCAGGAAGACCGAATCCCAGCCGAAGCGGTCCAGCATGAAGCCAGCCGCAAGAGGAGCGCAGGCACCGCCGATCTGGCCCCCGGTATTCACGATCGCATTGGCGATAGGGAAGCTCTGCTTGTTCGCCAGCATCATCGGATAGGCCATGTACGCGGAGAACCCGAAGCTGAACAGAAGGCCCGTCACAAACAGCAGCCCTGCGAACAAGGTCGGATCGGAGGGTGAGTTCATCAGCGCGTACATCGTGAACGCAGTGGCCAGCGCAGAAAACATCATGCCGGGCTTGCGGCGCTTGTCGAGCCAGCGATCAGAAACATATCCTCCGACGAGATTGCCGACGACGGCGCCAATCCACGGCGCGGCTGCGACGAAACCCGTTCCGGTCACCGAAAGCTTCTTGACCGTGAGCAAGTAGGTCGGGATCCAGGCCAGCATGTAATTGGAAATGCCGAGCTGGAAAGCATAGCCGAGAGAGCTGCCCCAGATGTCCCAAGACCTGAAGACCTTCGCGTTGGTATCGAGTATCTCGGGCTTCTCGGCGCGAATGATCTTGTCGAGCAGGCCGAAATCACGCCGCGCTGTCTTCCTTGCTCGTTCGGCGACGCTCTTGTCCGTGATGACGTCGAGCTCTTCCTGATTGCAGAACCGGCTCTCGGACGGCCGGTTCGCGACCAAGAGAAACCAAACAACCGCCAGGATCAGCCCGGGCACTGCGAAGAAATAGAAGATCTCGCGCCAGCTCCAGATGGAGACGATCATAGCGCAGATTGGCGGCACGATCACGGGTCCGAACTTGACTGCCGACAGAAAGACGCCACTGGCAATCCCCTTTTCCTGCGGCCGGAACCAATTGTTGATTGTCGTGGCGACGCCGATGGGCAGCGGCGCCTCCGAAACGCCGAGCCCGAAGCGACTGAACTGGAGCATCAGCATCGAACTGCTCGCGCCGGTCAGCGCCGTGAACCCGGAGGTCAAAACCATCGCCCAGGAGAAGAAGCGGTGGACGCCGAATTTGCTGATGGCGAACCCCGACGGGATTTGGGTCAGCGCGTAGCCCCAGAGGAAGAGGCTGAGCAGCGCCCCCGCCTCGGTGTTGGACATCGAAAATTCCTTGCGGATGAAGGGCAGGGCAAAGCCGATATTGGCCCGATCCGCAGCGGCGATTGTATAGATCGTGAATATGAGCGTCAGCACGACCCAGCGAAAATGCGTCGGCCTGGTCGCCGATCCGGCTACAGTACCCACCGTCATGGTCTTCCCCCCTTGATGTCGACGTCCAGACTGCGCATAGACGACAGCAGGAGCGTTCCCTCGTTGTTGAACTTGTCGTGCTTGCTTCGCCGTCGTTTCGCGGCGATTGGCGCGCTGCCTTTTGCGCAGCGTATGCTCTAAACCGTGCTTCGATCTCGGGTCAGGTCAATCCCAGACGCGCCAGGATCGATGATAGTTCGAGGAGCTGCGCTCTGGTCGCACCGCCGCGAATGGCCTCGCGCATCTCGTGCTCCTTGCGTTCTCGCGCCTTGCCTTGCTCGATTGCGGAAGCGACGCCGTCCTTCGGCACGGCGACGATCTCGCTCGGCAACTCGCCGGGACATTCCGCCATGACCGCCTGCGCGGCTGTTTGCTGTCGATCTCACGTCTCATGGCGCGTTCTCGGGCGAAGACTAGGATTGCGCGCTAATTCGCAAAACAGATAAAAAGTAATGGAGATAGATTTCCTTTTGGAATGTACTCCGTCAACGCCCTTCACGCGGTGCGATAGATAACGCTGAAGCAGCTGGAAGCACTCGATTGAATCCTCGACCGGGCTCGCTCTGTTCGATCGGAATCAGCGCGGCGCACGTTTGACCGAGCAGGGCGAGCACATCCTGGCGCTCGGTCGCAACATGCTGGCCATTCAGGAACAGATACCTTCTCTGAAGCACAGCAGGCGGCCGCCTGCACGACGTCTTCGTCCGGGTGTCAGCGAACTGTCGGCACTGACCTGGCTGCCGAGGTTGGCTTCGGCAATCGCGGCCGCGCATCTGTCGGTCATCGTCGAACCCGAGGTGGATATGAGCCCGGACGCTCTATGAACGTCTGACCGAAGACTCGATCGACGTGATCGTCATTCCTGAAGCGTTTTCGGCTCCGGAGATCGCCTCGGTTCGCCTTTCCGAGGTCGTGAACGTCTGGTCGACACCGTCCCGGTGGACTCGAATAGCCACTGGATGCCCGGCCCGAGGCTTGGACGCGACCCAGGTGCGCGTAAGACGGATCAGGCCGGTGCGATCAGGGGCGGGCGCGTGGGGATCAGCGCACGTCACGCCTGTTCGCGCTTGACAGGGACGCAGCAGCGCGTTTCAATATACGAACTATAGTTCGCAATCCGAACTATACAACAACAATGCCCCCGTTGTTCGAGGGCGTCAAGCAGGAAACGTCGGGAGCCTCTGGTGGACGAGGACAACAAGGCGGCCAAGAGCGTCGTGCAGTCGCTGGCCAAGGGCTTTCAGGTGCTGACGGCCTTCACCTGCGACGAACCCGAACTGGTGCTGGCGGACGTCGCGCGCCGGACCGGGCTCGACAAGGGGACGACGTTTCGCCTGCTCAACACGCTGGTGATGCTCGGCTACGTCGAGCGGGTCGACGACACGCGGCGCTTTCGCCTGACGTTCAAATGCCTCGACCTCGGCTTCAACGCGATCGCCCGCTCCGAATTGCGCACGCAGGCGCGGCCGATCCTGCGCAGCCTGGTCGGCGAGATGAGCGAAGCCGCCTCGCTCGCCGTGCTCGATGGCAGCGACATCGTCTATGTCGAGCGCATTCAGGCCGGGCTGGTGCGCCTCGGCGTCGATGTCCGCATCGGCAGCCGCGCACCGGTCTATTCCACCGCCGTCGGCCACGCCATCCTGGCGCTGCTTCCGCAGGACACGCAGATCCAGGTGCTGGAGGCGCAGCCGCGCATCAAGCGCACGGAAACCACGATCACGGATCTGGATGCGCTGCTGCACCGGCTCGCCAAGGTGAAAGCTGCCGGCTACGCGCTGGCCAATCAGGAAAACGTTTCGGGGCTGTGCGTGCTGGCCGCGCCCGTCGTCGATCTCGACGGCGTCCCGCTCGCGGCGATCAGCGTCGCCGCTCCGACCATGCGGATCACGGCCGAGGCGTTCGAGCGCTCCGGTGTCGCGCCGCTGCTCAAGGC
>JBARNF010001105.1:0-5488 GCA_049802835.1 Bradyrhizobium sp. | reverse complement strand
GACAATGTATAGGACCTGGTGCCCCGATGGCGTCCCGTGACCTGCCTGCCCCGGTGGAGTCGGTTCGGGGCGAATTCCGGACCTGACGAGGCAGTCCGATTAATTCGGCGTGAAATGACACCCAGTTATAGGCGATGTTCACTTCCATACCCAGCCGGTGGGGGCGTAAGATGGATGAGCGCGCTAGAATCAACGTTTCTCAGATTTCTAGGCTATGTTCCCCGCCTCCAAGCGCGCTGGATTGATGCTTATGCTTGCGGCCTACTTTGATGATGCCGGCACCCATACCACCTCGCGGGTCGTAGTTTGGGGGGGCTTTATGGCTACCGCCGATCAGTGGAAGGTCTTCGATCTGGCTTGGCGTCGGAAACTAGCGCGACCCCTCCCAGGTAAGAAGGGGTTGAGCAAATTCGGTCTGGCCGACTGCCGCAGTCGAATTAAGGAATTCACTGACTATTCGATGGCAGAAAGCGATCTCCTTCAAAACGAATTTCGGCAGATCATTATCGACTCCAAACTTGTCGGACTTGCTTACGCTGTTGATCGCCTTGAGTGGGATAGGCTCGCGAATGCCGCAGCCCAAGCGTTCTTCGGTGACGCAGAAACCGTTGTCTTTTCTGCGTGCTTCAATGGCGCAATGGAGCGGGCCGACCGTGTATTTACTGACGTCAAGATGCTTTCATTACACTTTGATCTTGGCCGCAAATCCAAAAAGCTGGATTCGATTGTAGACCGCGTTACGAAGGCTCACGAGGGAACGCCCGGAGCCGTAAACATCAGCTTCGATCCCGTTAAGGAATGCACGCCGCTACAGGCTGCGGATATGATAGCGACGGAAAACTACTGGCACGCTGGCGGGATTCTCGCTGGCGAAAGCAATCCGCGCCCGCATTTCGCGCATTTCTTGCAGCGAGGCCACACCAACGGCTACATTTTGCAAGAGGCAGAGATCCTTATGACGCTGAAGCAGTACGGCTTCTAGCCGTTCATCGTAGTCACGGTTGGTCTCTGAGGACCTCCTCAAGACCATCGCAGATCTGACCTCCATCCGTCGTCAGCTTCGTTAGCAAGCCCTTCAGTTTCGACGCTGCTGCGAATATACTTTGCCCATCAGACACCTCGACCATGGAATTGTACTCATCGACCGTGCTGATGAACTCTGCCGCCTTCATCCGAAGGGGTCGAGGAAGCGACATCACAGCCACGCCCGATGATCGCAAGCTTGGCGACACTGCAATGACAAGATCTTTTCCAGGGATTCCAGCAGAAATAGCTTGGCCTTGTTGGCGCGGCAGCGCTGCCGCAACGATCCTGCGGATTTCGATCAACAGGTCCCACGCCACGCCAAACTTCCGGCCAAACTCCAGGCTGCGGCCGACCTTGTCCCGGATTTCGTTATCTTCCATTATCAGCTTAGTCGCATCGTGGCGCTTATAATAGAGTTTGTCGTCCGCTTGGTGCGGCGCGTTCTTATGCGCCTTGGGGATCGAGACGACGAAGGCGCACGTGCCCTTACCCTTGGACTTCAGTTCGATCGGATGAACAATGACGCCCTCGACCCGGGGATTGATGTTGTTGAGGATAATCTGCTCGATTTGCTCGGCACTGACCGTATTGAGGTCTGCGCCGTCGTCCACCTTCTCGGGGTAACCACCGTCACGCTCTGCGATGCCGTAGATGATGATCCCACCCTCGGCATTCGCTATAGCGGCCACATCGCAGATGAGATCATGCCGGTGCTTCTCCCCCAGGGTGCCCTTGTTGTTTTTGAGCAAAGTCTTGTCCTTGAAGGCAAGCGCCGCCGACCTCTTGTAGTCCAGGGTCGTCGTCTCCTTCTGATCGGCCTTTACAATCGACTCTAAGTCGCTCTCCTCCCATTCGCGCACGTCCCTCATATTTTCTTCCCCGTCAAATGAACGGCGCGCGAGGGCGCCCTATGTTCTTCATTCAGTGGCCGCAATCCAGATAGAAGTATTTTAGAACCTCATGTTCTCGTATGTTTTCATATGAAGCCCTCCAAACATTGAGAGATTTTATATTACAACTGAAGCGGTAAATTCCTAGACGGCACCCAGGCCGACGTCCGTAATGGGCTGAATGCGGACGCCGCTGACGCGGTCGCAGAGGTCTGCGCTGTGGCTGGAGATGCTGGTGTCCGGCGCCAGACTGACACCGCCGTTCAACGATGCCTCCGACACGCTGGCGAGGCTGCTGCCGCTGTCCTATCCGTCCAAGCTCGGCACCACCTTTGCCGATGTCGTGACCAATAGCGTGGCCTACGTCGCCGAAGCGGCGAGTCTGGCGGACGCGAAGGCGGCGATGGAGGCGAAGCCGCAATGCCAGGACGTCGTGGTGACGGCGACGGGGAAGAGCGATGCGCCGATGCTGGGCTGGATCTCGAACGTCGACATCTCCCGCCTGTCGGTCGCCTGACGCGGATCAGCGTGGCGTAGCGCCTCGGGAGCTTGGTCCGGGGCGCTCAGAGCGCAAAGCTCTGCTTCAGATTATCCAGCGCCTTGACGGTCACGGTCGAGTTGATCTGCGCCGAGGTCTCGCGGAACGAGCGCAGCGTGGCGATCCACTGCTCGGCGGCCGCCGCGAAGGCCGGGCTGCCGAGCTCGGTGCCGAGAATCTTCTCGGCCGCGGCCATGAGCTGCGAGCGCGCGCCGTACCATGTGTCCTGAAGCTGCTTGGCAAGCTTCAGATGGTCGCCGTCGGCGCCGAAATACTGGCGAATGGCCGCGACCTGATCCAGCTTGAGGGCGCGCGCCTCCTCCTCGATCAGCAAGAGCTCGCGGACCAGCTGCCGCACCTTGTACAGGATCTTGGCCGGCTCGTGCTCGAGGATGAAGGAATCCACCGACAGCGAGCTGTCGGGCTCGACGAAGATGAAGCGGTACTTGGCCGCCACGTTGACGAAGCCGAGGATGCACGAGGTGGCGTTGTCGCCGAGCAGGCGGCTCGACAGCTTCTTGATGAAGTAGACATGCACCAGCTTCTGGCCATTGTAGTAGTCGAGCTGCCGGGTGACGATGACGCGGAAGATTTCGTCATCGATCGATTTCAGGATCTGGTCGCTGTCGGTCGGCGTCTCCGACGAGATGGCGCTGACGACGGCCTGCTCGATCGCCACCAGGATGGAGGATGCGCCGAGCGTATCACGGACCCGCATCTTCTTGCGGAACTCGCCCCATTTCAGCGTCTCGCGCGGCTCGGCGACGCCGAAAATCTCCAGTGCCCGCGAACGCGGCGTGAGCGTCGTGTCGTCCGGAATGCAGCCGATGGCCTGGTCGCCGGGCGGCTTGGGCAGCAGGAATTCGATCAGCCGCTGCTCGACCGAGTGGCGCGTCACGCGCATGCTCATGCTGTCGAACAGCTTGCCCTTCAGTGTCGGGATGATCTCGGTGGCGATCTTTTGGCGACGCTTGCCGCGCAGCCGGTCCAGCGTGTCGCGGTCCTCGTTCAAAGGCGGCGGCAGCCGGCTCTCAGCGCGCTCGGCGATGTCGAGCATCACCCGTGCCAGCGCATCGGGATCGTCGACCGACTGCGCCGATTTGGCGACATAGTCGGCGCGCGGCCCCGACAGGTCGTCGGTGTCGACCTCCATGTTGATGCCGAGAATGCCGTCGCCGGTCGGCGGAGTCTCACCGCAGTAGAGATAGATGATCCGGCGTGACGTCTCGCCATTGCCCTGCTTCTTCTCCTCGTCCATCAGCGCTTCGAAGAAGCCGAGCTCCCAGCCGGTATAGCCGTGGCTCTTCTTGAGCTGTCCGGTGTAGAGCACGACGAGGAAGTCGGATTTGCGCAAGCCGGCGCGCAGGTCCTGGCGGATCTCGTCGCTGGCCTCGATCGATTTCGAGTCGAGAAAGATCCGGACCCGGTCGAAGATCGTCTCGCTCAGCGCCTGCATGCTCTGATACATCGCCTGGGCGACGTCGTGATCTTCGGAGGCATAGGAAATGAACACGCCGGCGGGACGATAGGGGCCTAGATCATTGGCGGATCGGGCTGCGGCGGCCATCGCGACTGGAGCTAACGCCATGACGCTCTCCAAACTGATCAAACAACTTAAAAATATCCGGGCATCTTGATTGCGTTCGTTCGAGAATGCAACCATCTGCGGGAAGTGCGATGATACCCGTCCACCGCGGCCTCTACACCAACATGGTGACGACCTGCTCCTGAGCTGCCCGCTTTCCGGTCCGCGTCATGTGTGACGCGGGCGTCACGCCGCGCTGCAGTGATGGCGCGACAGCCGCTCGGCCTCGCGCCGGCACTCGGCCGCGAACTGTCGCAGCCGCTCGATCGTCAGCAGGTCGCCGATGCTCCGCTCGAGCCGTTCGGCCCGCTCGATCTGGTCCTCGAGATCCTGCAGCCTGGTCATGTCCCGTCTCCTCAACCGGACAAGTTGATGCAAATTGTATCGTTCCGGCGGCGCGAGGATCGTGGTGAATGGCAGGTTAATTCCGTGATCCGGCGCACACCGGCGGCAGCGCGGCGCGTTGGTCGCGTTTGAGCGACCTGACCGCGCAAGCTTTGTTGTGATCGAACATCCCGTTCGCTAGCATGTGCGGGTCAGCCCCAATCCACGGAAGCATGTCCATGCGTCGCCGGAAAGCCGATCCCGACGAGACCATGGTCGTCGCTCCCGAGCAGCGCTCGCCCAAGGCTGCACAGCTGCTCACCATGCTGGTCTCGCTCGACCGCGAACTTGGCGCCAGGCGCGTGCTGGACGTCGATCAATTGCTGGATCTTGCGCAAAGCCGCGTGGGCCCGGTATCGCTGGGCGCGGCGAGCGATCTTCATCTCGAGGGGATGAGGTGCCTGGCGGACTCGATCGGGCGAGACCCCGCTTATGACGACCTCGGCAGGTACATGGCCAGCCACTACATCTACGGCTGGCTCGAACGATACGTCCAGTTCGAACAGGATCTCGCCGACTTCCCGGACATCGTCGACGTTCCCGTTGCAAAGCCGCTGTTTCTCATCGGTTTCGGTCGAACCGGAAGCACGTTCCTGCATCATCTGCTTGCGCTCGACCCGCGGGCGCGCGCACCGCTGCTATGGGAGCTGCAGGAGCCATCGCCGCCGCCGCGGCTAGAGACCTATGCGACGGACCCGCGGATTGGCCGGGTGCGTTCGCAGTCCGATTTCCGCTCGGCCGTGATGCCGGATCTTCACAAGATCCACGAGTTCGCCGTGCAGGCCCCCGAGGAGTGCCAGCACATGATGTGGCATGGCCCGCAGCACAGCATCCTTGGGCTCAGGTCACCGGACTATTGGCAATGGTTTCGCACTCTGAGCCCGTCTCAGCTTCACGTGCTCTATGCCGGCTACAAGCTTCAGATCCAGCACCTGCAGCTGTTTCATCGCGGCGGGCACTGGGTCAGCAAGTCGCTCGCCCATGCCCACTTTCTTCCGGTGCTGTTCAAGAGCTTTCCCGATGCGCGGATCGTTCGGCTGCACCGGGATCCCTGCCAGATCATTC
>JBARNF010001104.1:0-4281 GCA_049802835.1 Bradyrhizobium sp. | reverse complement strand
CGCATTACCACGTGCCGCTGCTCGCGACGCCCTGGAGCTACCAGACCTATCGCGGGAGTTGAGCCGGATGGCTGCTGACGTTTATCCGCGCGACATGGTCGGCTATGGCCGCACGCCGCCGCATGCGCGCTGGCCCGGCGACGCCCGCATCGCCGTGCAGTTCGTGATCAACTACGAGGAGGGCGGCGAGAACAACATCCTGCATGGCGATGCCGCCTCCGAAGCGTTCCTGTCCGAGATCGTCGGCGCCCAGCCGTGGCCGGGCCAGCGCCACATGAACATGGAGTCGATCTACGAGTTCGGCTCACGCGCCGGCTTCTGGCGTCTGTGGCGGATGTTCACAACTCGCAAGCTGCCGGTCACGGTGTTTGCGATCGCCACCGCCATGGCACGCAATGCCGAGGTCGTCGCAGCGATGAAGGAGGCCGGCTGGGAGATCGCTTCGCACGGCCTGAAATGGATCGACTATCGCGACTTCTCCGAGGCCGACGAGCGCGCCCAAGTCGAGGAGGCGATCCGCCTCCACACCGAGCTGACCGGCGAGCGGCCGCTCGGCTTCTACCAGGGCCGGACCTCGGCGCACACGCTCGACATCGTCTTGAAGGAGCAGGGCTTCGTCTACAGCGCCGACTCCTATGCCGACGAGCTGCCCTATTGGATCGAGGGACCGCACGGTCCGCATTTGATCGTGCCCTATACGCTCGATGCCAACGACATGCGCTTCGCGACGCCACAAGGCTTCAATTCGGGCGATCAGTTCTTCGCTTATCTGAAGGACAGCTTCGATCTGCTCTATGCCGAGGGTGCCGACACGCCGCGCATGCTGTCGGTCGGGCTGCACTGCCGTCTGGTCGGCCGCCCCGGCCGCGCGGCGGCGCTGGCGCGCTTCCTCGATTACATCATGGGGCACGACAAGGTCTGGGTCGCGACCCGGCTCGACATCGCCCGGCACTGGATCAGGACGCATCCGCCCGCTGGTCATTTGCGGCCGTCACAGATGTCCCGCGTGCTGTTCGTCGAGCGCTACGGCGACATCTTCGAGCATACGCCTGAGATTGCCGACCGCGCCTATCGCGCTGGCCTGTCCGCCTTCGACGATACCGCGGATGCGCTCCACTCCACGCTGATGAACGTCGTCCGCGCCATGAGCCGCGACCAGAAGCTGAAGCTGATCCGCGCCCATCCGGAACTCGCCGGCCGTGAGGCGCTCGCCGGCACGATGACGGACGACTCCGTCGGCGAGCAGGGCCGGCTCGGCTTCACGTCTCTGACGCGTGCCGAGTTCGAGCGTGTCGCCGACATCAACCGCCGCTATCGCGGCAAGTTCGGCATGCCGCTGATCGTGGCGCTGGCGCTGCACGCCGACCGCGCCTCCGTCATCGCCGAGATGGAGCGGCGGATCAGTAACGATCTGGACACCGAGATCGTCAACGCCATCGACCAGATCGGCCACATCACCCGCGCGCGGCTGGCAAAGAAGTTCGATCAGGGGTGAGGGATGTAGTCGCCTGCTCATTAGATCCCGGCCGGAGCCATGCTGACGGTAGGCTCCCTCTCCCCGTTCTTACGGGGAGAGGGTTGGGGTGAGGGGCAGCCGCACGGGAAGTGTGTGTGGAGAAACCTGTACCCCCTCACCCGGATTGCATCTGACGATGCAATCCGACCTCTCCCCGCAAGCGGGGCGAGGTGAAGACCGAGCAAGCCGCGTGATGCGTACTCAATCACCTCCACAAGGATAACGAGTGCGTGGATGCCGCTCTACGTCTCTTCATCGCACCTTGCATCTTCACGTGCGTCGCATCACTCGCTCCGCCCTTGCCGCGACATCCAGCAGCAGCCGATCACGGCCACGCGCCGCAATCAGTTGCAGGCCATAGGGCAGGCCCCTCGCGTTGGTGCCACACGGGATCGAGATCGCCGGCACGCCCGCATGGTTGGCGTAAGGCGTGAATACGGCGTGCGCGCGCGGGCTCGCCGGCTTGCCGCCGATCTCGGACGGGCCGAGCTGCGTCAGAGGCCACGCGACACACGGTACCGTCGGCGCCAGCAGCACGTCGATATCCATGAAGAAGCCGGCGAACGCGCGGGCGATCCGTGTGCTCGCCTCCAGCGCACGGGCGACGTCGGCGCCGCTCAGGCCGAGGCCGCGCGCGATCTGCTTGGCGATATCCGGATCGAATTGCGACGCATCACGCGTGAAGGCGTCGCCGTAGAGCGCGGCGAGTCCGGCATGCTGCAACGGCATGACGGCGTCCTCCGCCAGTCCCGCGGGCCAGATGGGGTCCTTGCGCACGATCGGCATGCCGGCGGCTGAGAGCCGATCGACGGCCTGTTCGAGACCCGCCCTCACGTCGTCATCAACAGCCACGTCGAGCCCGAGCCGGGGCGAGAACGCGATGCGCAGCGATCGTGTCTCGCTCGCCGCGGTCACATCGAACGCATCAGGGTCGCGCGGATCGGCGCCGGCCATGACCTCGAAGGCCAGCCGCGCATCGTCCACATCGGCTGCGATCGGGGCGATCACCGAGATGCCCCAGAACGGCTCGGCAAAGCCGGGACCATAAGGAATGGCGCCGTAGGACGGCTTGAAGCCGACCACGCCGACATGGGCCGGAGGCCGCCGGCTCGATCCGCCGGCATCGGTGCCGATCGCGAGCGGCACGAGGCCTGCCGCGACAGCTGTGGCCGGCCCACCAGACGAGCCGCCGGGCGTGAGCGACGGATCGCGTGGGTGACGCGTCGGCCCAAACAGCGGTGAGGTCGTCACGCCCTTGCAGGCGAATTCGGAAGTGGCGCCGATGCCGACGATGACGGCGCCCGCGCGGCGCAGCCGAGCGATCGCGATCGCATCCTCAGGCGCCGTGAAGTCGGCGAACAGAAGCGAGCCCTGGGTGATGCGCCAGCCCGCGACCCAGATGTTGTCCTTGACCACGACCGGCACGCCGGCGAGCGGCAGCGCCTCGCCGACTGCCAAGCGGCGGTCGACGGCGTCGGCTTCCGCGCGCGTGCGCTCCGGATCGATCGTGACGACGGCGTTGAGATCATGCCTGGCTGCGATGCGCGCCAGCGCCTGCTCGGCGACATCTCTGGCGGTGGTCTGCCGCGCGGTAACAGCGCGTGCGATCTCACTTGCGCGCATGGGACCGCTCCATCAGCAGCACGGCCGCGCCCGCGGCCGCGGTCAACCCGAGCGCGACGAAACTGCCGCCGAGGCCCACGCGGGGCGCGAGCACGGCGATGAGCAGCGGCGCTGCGACCAGGCCGAGAAACGAGGCGGTCAGCACCGCGCCGGTCGCTTCCGCAACCCGCCCCGGCTTGGCGAGATTGGCGATCTCGGCAATGAACACGCCGTTCCAGCCGCTCGCGGTCAGGCCGAACACGAAGGTGAGCAGGATCAGGATCGGCGTGCTCAGCAGGTTGCCCCACGCGCCCAACAGCACCGCGCAAATTGCCATGCCCGCACCGGCCATCACCAACACCGCGCGTGCCGAGCGCAGCCGCGTCGCGACCACGCCCCAGCCGAGCCGTCCGAGGATACCGGCGCCTTGCGCCGACGCCAGCACCCAGCCCGCCTCGACATGGCTCAGCCCGAGCTCTGCGGTGCCAAAGCTGACGAAGCAGGTGTTGAGAATCACCTGCATGCCGCTGAACGGAATCGATGCGATCGCGAGTGCGGCCATGCGGCGGTCGGCGCTGATCAGCTGCAGCCGCTCGAAGAGGCCGAGCCGTGGCATCACCGGCGGCGTGATGGCGTAGGCCGGCCGCATCCGCTCGAAGGTGGCGAAGGCGATGGCGGCACAGACGATGACAGCAGCGTAGGCAGAACTCGGCGCCATCATGACGGCGATCGGCGGCAGCGCCAGCGAGCCGACCACGGCGCCGATCTGGCTGCCGGTCTGCCGGATCGAGAACACCATCGCCCGCTTCTCGGCGGGCACCAGTCGTCCGAGCAGCGCCGAGCTCGCCGGCGTTTCCGGTCCGACCGCCAAGCCCAGCATCAGCCCGGCGCCGAGCAAGGCCCATCCGCCCTCGAACAGTGCCAGCGACATGCCGGCGCTGACGGCGACGGCGCAGAGAGCTGCGACGCGCAACGAGCCGAGCTTCTGCACCAATGCGCCGCCCCAGAACGAGGAGACGAGGCTGATCGCGAACGCTGCGGTCGAGAACAGCGACAGCTGCTCGATGCTGAGGCCTGCGCGAGGCGCCACCGTGCCGGGCGCGAACAGCGCCAGCGACACCAGCGCCTGCAGCGCCGTCATCGCCGCGAGCGCAGGCCACAGC
>JBARNF010001103.1:0-3128 GCA_049802835.1 Bradyrhizobium sp. | reverse complement strand
AGCGCGTGCCCAATCCGCACCCGGACGCCAACTACGTGGCGCGCTTCACCGCGCCCGAGTTCACCTCTCTGTGCCCGGTGACGGGGCAGCCGGACTTCGCCCATCTCGTGATCGACTATGCGCCCGGCCCATGGCTGGTGGAATCCAAGTCGCTCAAGCTCTATCTCGCGAGCTTTCGCAACCATGGCGCGTTCCACGAGGACTGCACGGTCGCGATCGGCAAGCGTCTCGCTGCCGAGATCAAGCCGAAATGGCTGCGCATCGGCGGCTACTGGTATCCGCGCGGCGGCATCCCGATCGACGTGTTCTGGCAGACGGGAAAGCTACCGAAGGGGCTGTGGGTGCCGGACCAGGGCGTGGCGCCGTATCGCGGGCGGGGCTGAAGCCGATCGAGAACCGGGAGGTGCGGTCGTGAACGGCGCAGTCGAATATGCCCGCCTGTCGGTGTTCTGTCCCAAGTGCACCACAACCCTCACGTGGCCGTCTTCGCTGTCAGCAACGGACAAGGCGAGAATTGCAGCCGAAATCCGCGGCAGCCAGATTGAGGGCCACAAACTGCTCGTCGCCCAGTTCGGCTTCTCGATGAGGGAAGCCAAGGCTCTGACGCTGCATGTCACGCTGACGGCAGGCACGTGCCACCGCTGTCGTTGTCCCCTTTCGCAGAAGGACGATGTGAGCGTCTGCGAGACGTGCCGCTCAGCCAACCTTAACTGGTAGTCGTCGATCACGCGCTCCTGTCTCAGTACGCGTAACAGCCGTCGAACTTCGCCTTGTAGACCGATGGACACAGGATCCTGAACGTACTCAGCATCGCGTCCGTCCTCGACGCCGTGCTGTTCCCGACGATCTGATCATTGCGATGATCCTTCCAGCCGGTGCGGATCATCTTCTTTCCTTCGCTCGACTCGGGCTCGCCGGTCCCGACCAGCGAGAAGTTGCCGAACTCGGTATAAACTGTGTTCTTGGAACACATCGAACACATCGCCCGCCGCTTGGTCTGTTTGCCGGCGTCGAGATCCATGACCTGCTTGGCGCAACGCGCCACGTCCGCCGGCTTGATGTCATCGGGCGGCGGCTCGCGGAGGCAGCTCTCGATCGCATCGTCGAGCTCGATCCGAAACGTCACCGCGGCCGTGTCGCTATCCACATCGGACAAGGTCAGAATGGTCGCATCGCCCCTATGCGAGCTGACCAGGATCTTGGCGGGCGCCTTGGCATCAGCCGTGCGCGGGCTGTCGGACTTGGCCGGCGACTGCGCCAGGGCCTGATGGAAACTGCCCGCTACAATCGCGACAACAAGCAACAAACGCCCCGCCCGCTTCACCGTCTCTCTCCTCACACTGCAACGAGGATGCCAACGAGAACAAATCAGAAACACAAGCCGAAATACCTTCAGGTTGTATCGGCCGGCGCACGCTGCTGCAGCGCCAAGAACTTCTGCCGGGATAGGCTGCCATAATCGAGATCGCACGCTTCGATTGACGGCGGCTGGGTCACGCCGATGAAGGCGCGCAACTGCACGAGATCGACGGTCCACGCACGATCATGGGGTCGCCGAGCAGCCAATTGGGCAGTCTTGCGAAGGATCGGGATCCTCGGAGAAGCCCGACCCCGACCGGAGCATTGCGGCCGGTCATGTCGGCGACGATGAGGGCCTCTAGGCCCTTCTCCGAGGTGCCCGTGGTCATGCCGCCGTCAGCCATCCCTTCGCGCGCAGGGTCTCATAGGCAATGCCGATCTGGCGCGGCGAGAAGCGCTTCTTGCGATCGTTCCAGGCGTAGACCTTGGCCGCCGCCTCCTCGGCGCTGGCGGCCTTATCTTGCTTCACCACCCAATGGACGGTTGCTAGCAGTTCCAGCCCGAACGGCGTTTCAAACCCCTCGACCAGTTCGCCAACCCGATCGAAGCGCGCCCGGGTGCCACCGTCGTCGCTCAGGAAGGCTTCTGCTTCCTTCACCGCGCCCGGAACCAGCTCGAGCTGCTTGTCCGGCGCATCTCCGCCGTCGTGATACCCGGACACGAGGTGGCCCTCGATCTTCGTCAGCACGTGACGCAGATTGTCGGCATACGGACCGTAATGATGCTTTATGTAGTTGAGCTTGAGTGGCTCACCTGCCTCCTGCATGAAGTACATCAGCTTCTGCACCTCGATCAACGTCACGAACGGGTCCATCAGCCCGCCGAGATAGCGGTGTATCAGACCGACCAGCGCGGCGCGGCCCGCAGTCATCTTCGGCACCTCGCGCGACCGGGTCTCGATGGGCGCGGCGGTGGGCTCATAGACGAGCACGCTCAGATCGTCGAGCTTATCCAATGCCGCGACGATCCGGGGCCGAACGTCGGCCCAGTTCAAGCCGCCAAGGCCGCTGCCGAGCGGCGGGATCGCAATCGAGCGGATGTGGTGCGTCTGGATCTCCTGGACCAACGCCTTCAGGCCGGACTCGATGTCCTCCATTCGGCTCTTGCCCTTCCAATGACGCTTGGTCGGGAAGTTGATGATGAACTTCGGATTGGTCAGCGTCCGCGTCTCATGCACGAACATCCTGCCGGGCTGCACCAGCTCGCGTGCGCAGGCGGCCTCATAGGCCTTGAAGTTCTCCGGAAACGCGTTCTTGAACTGGAGCGCGATGCCGCGGCCCATGATGCCGACACAGTTCACCGTGTTGACGAGCGCCTCTACGTCCGCGCTGAAGATGTCTCCGGTCCGAAATTCGATCATGTCAAATTCCTAATAGTACCAATCGCTCTTGATTTCGAGCGCCGGCCGGTGCGCCGCCCCCTGCATTGCGTTCGAGGTCCGTTGGGCAACACCTTGCGAATGGACGCCGATCCGACGAACCAGATGCCAGGGAAACGATCGTTGCAGCAGATATTCAGCCTGCTTCTGATCTCGGCACCTTGTCCACTGCCGTGCGGCGATAGCCGCCCAGTCGATTTCGTCTAGATCGTCTATACTCCGATAGAAATCGGCCGCTCCATGTGCCGCATTGATCGTCGAGAACGCCCACTGGCGGCCGTTTGCTTCTGCCCATTCGATGACTTCATGAAGATCGGCTTCGAGATGAACAATCGGCTGCTGCCCTCCCCGATATGCGAGCTCCGAGTGATTGGCGCAGTGAATGACGTAT
>JBARNF010001102.1:0-23664 GCA_049802835.1 Bradyrhizobium sp. | reverse complement strand
GATCACGCGGCCAACGAAAGAGAACTACCTGAAGGCGCTACAGACCATCCCGCTCGTGCCGCTGCCGCCGGCCGATCCGGTCGCAGGCGCGAATGGGCCGCTCACCGGACGATGGCGCCGGGCAGCCTGATCAGGCGCAATACAGACTGTAGAGCGTCCGCAGAACCTCGCGGATCTCGCGACTGGCCAGCCGATAATAGATCGTCTGGCCATCGCGCCGGGTGGCGACAAGATCGAGCGCGCGCATCTTGCCGAGATGTTGCGACAGGGCGGCCGGCCGCAGGCCAACCAGAGCGGCGAGTTCCCCAACCGGGCGCTCGCCGTCGATGAGGTTGCATAGCACCATCAGACGCTTGGGATTGGCCATCGCAGCGAGCAGGACCGCAACCTCCTCCGCCTTCTGTTCGAGACCAGCGACCGTAACGTTCGTCGTCCCGCGCCGGGCCTGTGTTGTCATGGGGGTTACTTCACTTTCTTCGCACATAAGAACTAATGCATATAATAATGGACTGCAACAGGATCGCCATGCAGGGAGCCCGGACGAGATGATCTCAGAGTACACAGCCCTCAGTGCGCTTGCAGGCGGCGCCCTCATCGGCGCGGCGGCCGTCATGATGATGGCCCTCACCGGGCGTATCGCCGGAGTGAGCGGAATTGCCGCCGGGCTGCTGCCGCCTTGGAATGATGCACTGGCCGGCCGGATCGCCTTCATCGCCGGACTTGCCGTTGCGGCTCTCGCCGTCCGCCTCGTGACCGGCGAACTGCCACCCCTCACCCTCGAGGCCGGTCCCGTGGCCCTGGCAGCAGCCGGGCTGCTGGTCGGCTTCGGCGCGGTCTGGGGCAATGGCTGCACCTCCGGCCACGGCGTCTGCGGCATCGCCAGCCTGTCATCGCGATCGATCGTCGCCACGCTGGTGTTCATGGCCACCGCGGTTGCGACCACCTTCCTCGTTCGCCACATGATGTGAGGTGGCCATGAGCGTTCTGATCCAGTTCATCATCGGCATCGTCTTCGGGCTCGGGCTGCTGCTGTCCGGCATGGCGAATCCTGAGAAAGTGCTGAACTTCCTCGATCTCGCCGCGATCCGCGCCGGCGGCTGGGACCCGAGCCTCGTTCTCGTGATGGCCGGCGCCGTGGGTGTCACTTTCGCCGGTTACCGGCTCGTCTTCCGGCGCCAGCGTCCTCTTCTCGGCGACCGCTTCCACCTGCCATCCTCGCAGACTCTGGATTGGCGGATCGCAACGGGTCCTGCCCTCTTCGGCATCGGGTGGGGGTTGGCCGGCAACTGCCCAGGCCCGGCCTTCGTGGCGCTCGGCTACGGCTCGCCCGCGATCGTGCTGTTCGTGGTGGCCATGATGATTGGAATGGCCGCAGCTCGCATGCTCGCGAACCGCCAGCCGTCGCTCACCGCTGCCCTCTCAGAATGAAGACGATGAGCGCTGTGACGCAGATTCAAGCGACCGACATCCCCACATAAGATCGACCTGTCGTCGAAGCTCGACGTCAGGTCTCGATCCGGCCAGCCCGACCGCTCCATTATGCCGCGTTGCTGCCTTCCTGGCGGCTGGCCTCGAACAGGAACCAGGTGCGGCGCTCGGTCTCGTCGATGAAGGTTTCGAGCAGCCCGGCGGTCGCGGGATCGTCATTGTCGTCACAGAGCCCGTGGGCTTTGCGCATCGCCGCCGCGATGTGCTTGTTGTCCTCCATCAACTCCCGCAGCATCTCGCGCGGCGGGACATACTCCTCGTTGTTGTCCTTGATGGTCTGCAGCTTGCTGATCTGACCGATCGATTTCACCGTGGTGCCACCGAGCTTGCGCACCCGCTCGGCGAGCTGGTCCGTGGTGGCGAAGATCGCATCCGATTGCTCGTCCAGCATCTCGTGGTAGTCATGAAAATGCCGGCCACTGACGTGCCAATGGAAATTCTTGGTCTTGAGATAGAGCGCAAAGGCATCGGCCAGCAACGTGTTCAGGGCTGTCGAAATCTTGTTCACGGCGTCCGGCGACAGATCGGTCGGAGTATCGAGCTCGGGTGCGGTCTTGTCGGTCTTTGCTTTGCTCACGGCTTAACCTTCCTGTTAGAAGCAGCAATGGACACGGGTGGTCGGACCCGTTAACGCTCGCTTACCTCTCCAGTTCCATTCAAGGAACTGTGTTCGCCGGAACCTGCGCCATGGACGACTGGATCGACTATTACGATTCAACGCACACGATCTATGCAAGCAAGCTGCATCGCGACCTGCACTTCCAAGTGATTGCGCGCGACATCGTCAGCTACATTCCGTCGCCGGATGCGGTCGTGCTCGACTATTCCTGCGGCGAGGCGCTGTCCGCAGCCAAGGTTGCGGAATCCTGCATGACGCTGATCCTGGCCGAGCCGGCCCCGGGCGTGCGCGGGCGGCTGATCGCGCGCTTTGCCCCTAGCACCAAGATCCGCGTACGCTCGCTCGACGAATTGCGCAGCATGCAGGAGGGGTCGATCGACCTCGTCGTCATGAACTCGGTCGCGCAATACATGACGGAAGCCGAATTCGATGCGGCGCTCGCTGTGATCCGGCGACTGCTGAAGCCCTCGGGAAAGTTCGTTCTCGGCGACATCCTGCGCCCCGAGGTCGGCATGGTCAGGGACGTGCTCGCATTGCTGATCTTCGCCGGGCGCAACGGCTTCCTCAAGGACGCGCTGGTCGGGCTGGTGGCGACCGCCCTGTCCGATTACCGTCAATTGCGGACCAAGGTGGGACTGCAGCGCTACGGCGAGGCCGACATCATGACCAAGCTTGGAAAGACCGGCTTCAGCGCCGTCCGGGCGAAGAACATCGGCTACAATCCCTGGCGCATGACCTT
Organism: Bradyrhizobium sp.; assembly: GCA_049802835.1. GTDB lineage: Bacteria > Pseudomonadota > Alphaproteobacteria > Rhizobiales > Xanthobacteraceae > Bradyrhizobium. The sequence goes on along the minus strand of JBARNF010001102.1, from coordinate 20,818 downwards.
CGTGGCCAGACCCGTCGTCAGCGGAGCTTGAAGCAGAAGACCGGCATATCCGGCAATACAATTAGGGTTAACTGCAACACGCGCTGGCTCACACGACCGTGAGAGGTAAGATCGCCTCGGCCCGGTGGCGGAAGCTACGACGCGAAGAGCGGTGCAACGCTCTTGAACCTGGTTCAAGTCCAGGCCGGGCCTCCAGCCTCTGCTGCCACGCAGCCCTGCCTGGCAGGTCAGCTTGCGCGACGTCCGGGCGCCAAAATCTCAGACCCTCTCCCCGATCTCGCAGCCGGGTAACTGCAGCCGCTCGGCATCCCCCGCCGCCGCGGAAACGATGGCGTCCAACAAGCCCGGAAAACGCGCCTCCAGATCATCCCGCCGCAGTTGCATGAAGCGCGTCGTCCCGGCGATGCGGGTCCGGATCAGTCCCGCCTCGCGCAACCTGGCAAAGTGGTAGGCGAGATTCGATTTGCCGCTCAGCGCGTTGAAGTCGCCACAGCGCATCTCGGCCGCGACCTGGTCCTGCTTGGCCAGACTATAGACGATCGAGAGCCGGATCGGATCGCTCAGACAGTCCAGCAGCAGGGGCAGCTCGATCTGGTCACGGGTCGGATGGTGCAGGGCTCTGCTCATGACGAGATTATAGGGGGTAGCTAGCTCTATCACAATGTTCAATATTTATTGAACCAATTGACAACCGTCGCCCATCGGTCAATTGTTCAATTGTTATTGAACTTAGGCGAGATTGATCATGCGCGTGTTGTGGCTGGCCTTGGCGACATTTGCCATTGGGACCGAGGCCTTCGTGATCGCCGGTCTGCTGCCGGCGATCTCAGCCGATCTCGGCATTTCCGCGACAGCCGCCGGACAATTGGTGACGGCCTATTCCCTGGCCTATGCGATCGGCTCGCCGACGTTGGCGGTGCTGTTCAACAATGTCGACCGCAAGACGGCGCTGGTCCTGGCCCTGTCGGTCTTCATCGTCAGCAACCTGCTCGCCGTCATCGCCCCCAGCTTTCCGCTTCTGATGGTCTCTCGCGTGCTGATGGCGCTGGGGGCGGCGCTCTGTACGCCGACGGCGATCGGGGTTGCGGTTGCGATTTCTGCGCCCGAGCGGCGCGGCCGCGCGGTCGCGCTCGTCACGTCCGGCCTGACGGTCGCCACCGTCATCGGCGTGCCGCTCGGGACAATTGTGGGCAATCAAGTCTCGTGGCGCGCGACCTTCGTGCTCGTCGCCGCGCTTGGCGCTCTGGCTTTGGCGGGCGTGCTGCTGCGCCTGCCCCGCAACCTGCCGACGGCAACCGCGAGCTTCGTTGACCGCCTCGCGGTCGCTCGCCACGAATCCGTCGTCTACGCGGTCGTGACGACGACGTTCTGGGCAATCGGCGGCCTGACCGTGTTCACCTATCTCGCGGTTCCCCTGCAGCGCATCGGCTTCAGCGCGAGCGAGATCAGCATGGCGCTCCTGGTATTCGGCTCCGCCGCCGCGGTCGGAAACATGCTCGGCGGTCACCTCGCCGACCGGCTCGGGCCGGTTCCGACGATGGCGATGGCCCTTGCCGGCATGGCGACCGCACTGGTGCTGCTGTCGGCGACGCTGAAGACGGTCGGCCCCGATCAGAGCCGCTATCTCGTGCTGTTCCCGATCTTCGCTTGGGGGATCTGTGGCTGGAGTTTCTTTCCGGCCCAGGCGGCGAGCCTGATCCGGATCGAGCCTCAGGCCGCGACGGTCGCGCTGTCGCTCAACTCCTCCTTCATGTATCTCGGCTTTGCGATCGGCGGCGCGCTCGGCGGGATCGTGCTCTCTAGCTCCGCCCCCACCGATCTCGGCTGGGTCGGTGGCCTCAGTGTCGCGGCCGGCCTTGCGGTGCTCGGGCTGCGCCGCCGGCGGGAGCGGCTCGAACTGGCGCAAAATTGCCCGTTGATGGAGGTGTAAGGCCCTTTTCGCTCAGCGGAAACTGGTCTAAGAACCGGCCGCGCGCGAGGACTGATCGCGCCTTGGCCTTAGGGGACGCGCGATACGCGCGCCCTTTTTTTGTGCCCAATTCCAGCCCGTGAGCTTGAATGCCGAAACGAACCGACATCTCCACCATCCTGATCATTGGCGCCGGCCCGATCGTGATCGGCCAGGCCTGCGAATTCGACTATTCCGGTACGCAGGCGGTGAAGGCGCTGAAGGAGGAGGGCTATCGCGTCGTCCTCGTCAATTCCAATCCGGCCACGATCATGACGGACCCGGAATTGGCCGACGCGACCTACATCGAGCCCATCACCCCGGAGATCGTCGCCAGGATCATCGAGAAGGAGCGCCACGTCATCCCCGGCGGCTTTGCGCTGCTGCCGACCCTGGGCGGGCAGACCGCGCTGAACTGCGCGCTGTCGCTGCGCCGGCAAGGCACGCTGGAGAAGTTCGACGTCGAGATGATCGGCGCCACGGCAGACGCGATCGACAAGGCCGAAGACCGTCAGCTGTTCCGCAACGCGATGGAGAAGATCGGGCTGCAAACGCCGAAGTCGCGGCTCGCCAACGCCTCGGCGCTGAAGAAGCAGTACCGCGACAAATATCACGCCGAGCGCGACAAGCTCTCCGGTGCCGAGCGCGACGCGCTCGACCGGCAATGGACCCTCGGCGAAAACGAGCGGCGCAAGCGTTACCAGGAGCATGCGCTCGGCCAGGCGCTGATGGCGCTGTCCGAGATCGGCCTGCCGGCGATCATCCGCCCGTCCTTCACCATGGGCGGCACCGGCGGCGGTATCGCCTACAACAAGGAAGAATATCTCGACATCATCGAGCGCGGTCTCGACGCCTCCCCCACCAACGAAGTGCTGATCGAGGAATCGGTGCTCGGGTGGAAGGAGTACGAGATGGAGGTGGTCCGCGACAAAAACGACAACTGCATCATCGTCTGCTCGATCGAGAATCTCGATCCAATGGGTGTGCATACTGGCGATTCCATCACCGTCGCGCCGGCGCTGACGCTGACCGACAAGGAATACCAGATCATGCGCGACGCCTCGCTGGCGGTGCTGCGCGAGATCGGGGTGGAGACCGGCGGCTCCAACGTCCAGTTCGGCGTCAACCCGGCTGACGGCCGCATGGTCGTGATCGAGATGAATCCGCGCGTGTCGCGCTCCTCGGCACTGGCCTCCAAGGCGACCGGCTTCCCGATCGCCAAGGTCGCGGCCAAGCTCGCAATCGGCTACACGCTGGACGAGATCGCCAACGACATCACCGGCGGTGCCACGCCGGCGTCATTCGAGCCGACCATCGATTACGTCGTCACCAAGATCCCGCGCTTTGCGTTTGAGAAATTCCCGGGCGCTTCGACCACGCTGACCACGTCGATGAAATCGGTCGGCGAGGTCATGGCGATCGGCCGCACCTTCCAGGAGAGCCTGCAGAAGGCGCTGCGCGGTCTGGAGACCGGGCTCACCGGTCTCGACGAGATCGAGATCGATGGTCTCGGCCGTGGCGACGACAAGAATGCGATCCGTGCAGCACTGGGCACGCCGACGCCGAACCGCCTCCTGCAGGTGGCGCAGGCGATGCGACTCGGATGGTCGGACGAAGAGATCTTCAATTCCTGCAAGATCGACCGCTGGTTCCTTTCGCAGATGCGCAGCATCGTCGAGATGGAAGACAAGGTGCGCAAGCACGGCCTTCCGCCGAACGCCACCGGAATGCGCACGCTGAAGGCGATGGGCTTCTCCGATGCACGGCTCGCGGTGCTTGCCAACACCACCGAGGCCGAGATTGCCGCCAAACGGCATGCTCTGGGCGTGCGCCCGGCGTTCAAGCGTATCGACACCTGCGCCGCCGAATTCGCCTCTCCAACGGCCTATATGTATTCGAGCTACGAGACGCCGTTCGCAGGCAGCCTCGCCGACGAAAGCGCGCCGTCGGACAAGAAGAAGGTGATCATCCTGGGCGGCGGGCCGAACCGGATCGGCCAGGGCATCGAGTTCGACTATTGCTGCTGCCATGCCTGCTTCGCGCTTGCCGACGTCGGCTACGAAACCATCATGATCAACTGCAATCCGGAGACGGTGTCGACCGACTACGACACCGCGGACCGGCTGTATTTCGAGCCGTTGACGGCCGAGGACGTGCTGGAGATCATTGCCACCGAGCGCAAGAACGGGACCGTACACGGCGTGATCGTGCAGTTCGGAGGCCAGACGCCGCTGAAGCTCGCCCGCGCACTGGAGGCAGCCGACGTGCCGATCCTCGGCACGTCGCCGGAAGCCATCGACCTCGCCGAGGACCGCGACCGCTTCAAGCGCATCCTCGACAAGCTGCGCCTGAAGCAGCCCAAGAACGGCATCGCCTATTCGGTCGAGCAGGCCCGGCTGGTCGCTGCCGATCTCGGCCTCCCGCTCGTCGTACGTCCGTCCTATGTGCTTGGCGGCCGCGCCATGCAGATCATCCGCGAGGACAATCAGCTGGGCGACTATCTGCTCGGCACGCTGCCGGAGCTCGTGCCGGCCGACGTCAAGGCGCGCTATCCGAACGACAAGACCGGCCAGATCAACACGGTGCTCGGCAAGAACCCGCTGCTGTTCGACCGCTATCTGTCCGACGCGACCGAGATCGACGTCGACTGCCTCTCCGACGGCAAGGACACCTTCATCGTCGGCATCATGGAGCACATCGAAGAGGCCGGCATCCACTCCGGCGATTCGGCCTGCTCGCTGCCGCCGCATTCGCTCGACGAAGCCACCATCGCCGAGCTGGAGCGACAGACCCGCGAGCTCGCGCTCGGCCTCGACGTGGTCGGGCTGATGAACGTGCAATATGCGATCAAGGACGGCACGATCTATGTGCTCGAGGTCAATCCGCGCGCCTCGCGCACGGTGCCCTTCGTTGCCAAGGTGGTCGGCACGCCGGTCGCCAAGATCGCGGCGCGAATCATGGCCGGCGAGAAGCTCGCGGATTTTGGCCTCAAGAAGCGCGATCTCAAGCATGTCGGCGTCAAGGAATCGGTCTTCCCCTTCGCCCGCTTCCCTGGCGTCGACACCGTGCTCGGCCCGGAGATGCGCTCGACCGGCGAGGTGATGGGCATCGATCGTTCGTTTGCGGTGGCCTTCGCCAAGAGCCAGCTCGGCGGCGGAACGCGAGTGCCGCGCAAGGGCACCGTGTTCGTGTCGGTGCGCGAGAGCGACAAGGCCCGCATCACCGAGGTGGTGCGCTTGCTGCACTCGCTCGGCTTCAAGGTGGTTGCAACCTCCGGTACCCAGCGCTTCCTGACCGATCAGGGCGTCCCGACCGAGAAGATCAACAAGGTGCTGGAAGGGCGGCCCCACATCGTGGACGCCATCACCAACGGCGACATCCAGCTGGTCTTCAACACGACCGAAGGTCCCCAAGCCCTGGCGGACAGCCGCTCGCTGCGGCGCGCTGCCCTCTTGCATAAAGTGCCGTATTACACCACTCTTTCGGGTGCCGTTGCGGCCGCACAAGGTATCCGCGCCTATCTCGGCGGGGACCTTGAGGTTCGCACCCTGCAGAGTTACTTTTCCGAAAACTAATCGCGACCAGCGGGCGAACGCACGCTAAGCGATTGGCAACAATCGGCAATAAAGCCTCTCGGCAGGAACTCGCCGCGCCGTTCGATGTTGTACCGGCCTTTGACGGGCCGGCGATCTGCCTCAGACTTTGCTTTGAGCGGCAAAGACCCATTGTGAACATGCTGATCGTGCGCGCCGTTGCCCGCACGACTGAAGGACGAGAAGAGATGGTGGAAAAGGTTCCCATGACTTCGATGGGCTACGCCGCGCTGGAGATCGAACTGAAGCAGCGTCAGTCGGTGGACCGTCCGCGCATCATCGAACACATTGCCGAAGCACGCGCGCATGGCGACTTGTCTGAGAACGCCGAGTATCACGCCGCCAAGGAAGAGCAGTCCCATAACGAGGGCCGCATCGCCGAGATCGAGGACAAGCTCGCGCGTGCCGACGTGATCGACGTCACCAAGCTGTCGGGCGATACGATCAAGTTCGGCGCGACCGTGACCCTGATCGACGAGGACACCGAGAAGAAGGCGGTCTGGCAGATTGTCGGCGAGGTCGAAGCGGACGCCAAGAAGGGCAAGATCTCGATCACCTCCCCCCTCGGGCGCGCCCTGATCGGCAAGAAGAAGGGCACTTCCGTCGAGGTCATGGCCCCGGGCGGTGCGAAGTCCTACGAGATTGCCAAGGTCGAGTGGCGCTGAGCGCGCGCTGCCGATCTCTGCCGAAAGGCCGCGCCTCCCGCGCGGCCTTTTTTATTGTCGCGCCCATCGTCACGGCTCGCTTGCGCAGCGCAACTATCGATTGCCCGCGGCCAAATATGCCTGCAATGCGGTGAGAACACGTGTAATTCATCTGTTGCGGCCCCGCCTTCCGGTGACGCAGTTCCGCTATTGCGCTAGCACTTGCAACGCTGTCTCAAGTTTGAACATGGGGGATGACTACATGGAGCAGATGCTTTCCAGATATCAGCCGCTGGCGCTGAGCCTGTTTCGCTTCATCACGGGCCTGCTGCTGTTTCAGTACGGCGTGGCGAAGATCTTCAAATTTCCGGCGATCCCGTACTTCGCCAACGTGCCGCCATTGATCTATACCGCGGGCCTGATCGAGCTCGTGCTCGGCGCCATGCTGCTGGCTGGCCTGTTTACCCGTCCCGTCGCTTTCATCCTCGCCGGCGAAATGGCCTCGGCCTATTTCCTCGGCCACATGTTCAAGACGGGCGAGCCGGTGTGGCTGCCGCTCCTGAACAATGGCACCGCTGCGATCGCGTTCTGCTTCTCCTGCCTGTACCTCGCGACGGCGGGCGGCGGCCCGATCAGCCTGGACGCGATGCTGCGGAAGAAGATGTGATTCGCGCTTTATCCATTGCCGTTCCGGGGTGAAGCGACCGCACCGCCCCCGGAATCTAGAACTTGCTCTACGATCTCGAGATTCCGGGTTCAGCGCCTTGCGGGGCTGCCCCGGAATAGCGGCCAGATCAGCTCCGCCCCTTGACGTCGAGCGGCACCGCGGCCTCGTATTTGGAACCATGCAGCACCAGCGAGGTGCGGACGTTGCGCACGTGAGGCGCCGCGGTGAGGTGGGTCACGAATTCCTGAAACGTCGCCATGTCCGGCGCCACGCATTTCAGGATGAAGTCGACCTCGCCGGACAGCATCCAGCATTCCCGCACCAGGGACTCGGCCCGAACGAACTCCTCGAACGCCTTGAGATCGGCGTCGGCCTGACTCGACAGGTGGACCGATGCGAAAACAGTCACGTCGAAGCCGAGCTTGCGTGGATCGAGCAGACCCCGGTAGCCGGTGATGTAGCCCTCCTCCTCCAGCGTCCGCACCCGCCGCAGGCAAGGGGGCGGCGAAATGCCGACCCGCTTGGCGAGCTCGACATTGGTTATCCTGCCATCGGCCTGGATCTCGCTCAGGATTTTGAGATCGATCTCGTCAAGATTCTTGGACACTGCAATTGTGGGGGCTGGCGGGAACGGGCGGAGGCGCGGCCCCCGGGGCGGATGGCAACTCTCTTAGCGCAGGCCGGGCGGTTTGCGCAATTTTATTACTCTGAATTTCCCCTGTTGACCTTGTCGTGAAGGGAAAATTCGCCGAGATGCGTTGCAATTCTTGCATGGCTGGCCAGATGGCTTAGACTTCGATTTGACATTTTCGATGGGGCATCGGGGCGTTTCTCTGCGCATTCGGCTCGCTGCGTCGTAAATCTCCCCCTTTCCAGCGAGTCGTCGTTCCTATGCAAGCTCCGATCCATGCCAAAGTCGTCGTCATCGGGTCAGGCCCTGCGGGCTATACGGCCGCGATCTACGCTGCTCGGGCGATGCTCGAACCGGTCCTGATCCAGGGCATCCAGCCCGGCGGACAGCTCACCATCACCACCGACGTCGAGAACTATCCCGGCTTTGCCGACGTCATCCAGGGTCCCTGGCTGATGGAGCAGATGGAAAAGCAGGCCACCCATGTCGGCGCGAAGATCAAGACCGACCTGGTGACCAAGCTGGAACTTGGACAACGTCCGTTCCGCCTGACCTGCGATTCCGGCGACGTCTATCTTGCGGAGGCGGTGATCCTGGCGACCGGCGCCCAGGCGCGCTGGCTCGGCCTGCCGTCGGAGGAGACGTTCAAGGGCTTCGGCGTCTCGGCTTGTGCGACCTGCGACGGGTTCTTCTATCGCGGCAAAGAGGTCGTCGTGGTCGGTGGTGGCAATACCGCGGTCGAGGAAGCGCTGTTCCTGACCAATTTTGCCTCGACGGTGACGGTCGTGCATCGGCGCGATCATTTCCGTGCCGAGCGCATCCTGCAGGAGCGCCTGTTCAAGCACCCCAAGATCAAGGTCGTGTGGGACAGTGCGCTGGACGAGATCTGTGGCGCCAGCGCGCCGTCGAAGGTGACGCATGTCCGGCTCAAGAACGTCAAGACCGGCGCGGTATCCGAGCTCGCCGCCGACGGCGTGTTCGTCGCGATCGGCCATGCGCCGGCAACGGAGCTGGTTGCCGGCCAGCTGAAATTGAAGCCTTCCGGTTACGTCGAAGTGGTGCCGGGCTCCACTGCGACCTCCGTTCCCGGGGTGTTCGCGGCCGGCGACGTTGCCGACGAAACCTATCGGCAGGCGATCACCGCCGCCGGCCTGGGCTGCATGGCCGCCCTCGAAGCCGAACGCTTCCTCGCCCACGCTGCGAGCGAACGCGCCGCCGCGGAATAGAACTGACGATGGCACGATCACGGGATGGATTTACGGACATGGATTGGGACAAGCTGAAGGTGTTTCACGCAGCGGCGGAAGCGGGCAGCTTCACGCATGCCGGGGAGCAGCTCGGGCTGTCGCAATCGGCGGTGTCGCGACAGGTCAGCGCCCTCGAACAGGAGCTCGCAGTCTCGCTGTTCCATCGCCACGCCCGCGGCCTGATCCTGACCGAGCAAGGCGACCTGTTGTTCCGGACCGCGCATGACGTCTTCATGCAGCTGCAGGCGGCGCGCGCCAAACTGACTGACAGCCGCGAACGGCCGAGCGGCGACCTGAAGGTGACGACCACGCCGGGCGTCGGCATCAACTGGCTGATACCCAGGCTCGGCGAGTTCACCTCGCTCTATCCGGAGATCAGGATCACCCTGATCGTCACCGACGAAGAGCTCGACCTCTCGATGCGCGAGGCCGACGTTGCGATCCGCACCCGCAAGCCGACCCAACCCGACCTGATCCAGCGCAAGCTGTTCGCGATGGGCTTCCATGCCTACTGCTCACCCGAATACATCAAGCGGTTCGGCACGCCACGGACGCTCGACGAGCTCGACGATCACCGCATCATCACCTTGGCCGACGGCCAGGTGGCCCCGCATCTGCAGAACCGCAACTGGCTGGTCGAGGCCGGCCGCAACGGCTCCGGTCCGCGCGAAGCCTATTTCAGGGTCAACAACATCCTGGGCCTGGTGCGCGCCTGTCAGCAGGGTCTCGGCATCGCCGCGCTGCCCGACTACCTCGTCGAGGAAAACAGCCGTCTGGTGCAGCTGTTCGGCGAATCGGACTCCATCCAGCTCGACACCTACTTCGTCTATCCCGAGGAATTGAAGACGGTCGCGCGCGTTCAGGTGTTCCGTGACTTTGTCGTGAGCAAAGCGCAGCGCTGGCCGGCCTGACATTGTCATCTCACTAGTGTGATCTGACATTGTGCATGTCTGACATGCGGCCTGCATGGTTGCTGCGACGCGGCTCCGAAGCTCATAGTGCAGATGTGCTGAGCGTTGGCGTTGCGCATTGTCCCCCTCCTCCAGTGGCGCGGGCGCTCAGAGATCCCTCTTGAAGGTGATCCCTCTTGAAGGTGATTGTGTCGGCCGCGTTGGCCAGTACCTCCAGCCGGGCTCTTCGGGCCCGGCTATTTTTTTGTCCAACTATTTCTTGCGCCGGCGCTGGCGCGGCGTTGACAGCCCGTCGCACACCGCGCATTTAGGATCATGTCCATATCGTCGCAGACCAAGCTGTCGTCGAAAAAAGCTCCCCTCCCGGGGACATGTGGACGCGCGCGCTAGAATCTTCGGAATTCACCGCCGCATCACCAAGCCCCGCCGCAAGGACGGGGCTTTTTTTGCGTCTCGTCTCCGGCAACCACACCCAAGGAGATGGACATGACCGACCCTCGCTCTCAACTGCGCGGCCTCTGGCTGCCGCTGATCACACCCTTTTCAGATGGCGCGCTCGACGAGCCATCCTTGCGCAAGGTGGTCCGGCACTACGCGGCTAAGCCGATCGACGGATTTGTGCTGGGCGCGACGTCGGGCGAGGGACTGGCACTGTCGTGGAACGAAAGCCTGCGGCTGGTCACCACGGTGCGCACCGAGCTCGAGGCGGTCGGGCGGCCGCTGCCGATCTGCCTCGGCCTCGCCGGGGCTGCGACGGCCGATCTCATCGACGCACTCGAGCGGACCGCATCATGGCCGATCGACCTCTATCTGATCTCGAGCCCGCCTTACGTCCGTCCGTCACAACGCGGTCTGCTGGCTCATTTCACGGCGCTGGCCGACCGCGCCGCTCATCCGATCGTGCTCTACAACATCCCCTATCGCTCGGCCGTCGGGCTCGACAACGAGACTCTGCTGCAGCTCGCCGAACATCCGGCGATCGCAGGTCTCAAGGATTGCTGCGCCAACCGCATGCAGACGCGGGATCTGATCGCACGCCGTCCACCCGGCTTTCGCATCCTGACCGGCGAAGACGCCCAGAGCTTCGACGCCCTGCAGGCCGGTGCCGACGGCGCCATCCTGCTCTCGGCCCATGTGGAGACCGAAACGTTCGCCTCGATTCTCCAGCACGTGAAGGCAGGTCGACACGACGCTGCGGCGGCGTGCTGGGCACGGGTCGACGATCTCACGCGGCTGTTGTTCACCGAGCCGAGCCCGGCGCCGGCCAAGTACTGGCTGGCTCGGACCGGCGTAATTGCAGGCGCGCAGGTGCGGCTGCCGATGGTGGAGGTCAGTGCCGAGCTCGCCACACGGCTGGATCAGGAGATCGAACGCCGTGTGCAGCGAGAGGTGCAGCCTCGCGTCGCCTGAGCCGAACGCGATCGTCGGCTCGGTCTCGGCCCTTGACCCGATCGGGAGAGGCGAAGGCAGAGCCGGCGGCGCGGCACCGGCTGCACAGGCGAGGACCGAAACCCAGTGGTTAATCCGGGCTAACGAATGCGATCAAAATGCAGCGCCGTCCGTAGCCAGCTTCTTAAAGACATTCCGCTATCGATGTTGAAAACGTTGAGAACGCGGGGACGTCGTGGCTTTGCAGGACCATTCATACCCTGACCAGCAGGGATTCAGCGTCGAGGACATCGTCTGGGCGGTCGGGATCTGGTCCGTGATCCTGACCCTGACGCCGGCAATCGCCATCTATCTTCTGATGATCGCCTGACCCTGCCGCGCAACCTGCAAGGCAGACTCATGCTCCAACGCGACCGGTTGACGGACCGGCCGGACACGACGAACGCGCGGGAGCCCGCGCGTGCATGCCGATCCCCGTGCTGAGATCAGGCCGCCTGCTTGTGCATGGTGCCATTGGCCGACACCGTGCCGCGAATCGCCCTTACCGAACGCTCGATCGCAGCCCACAGCCGGGCGATCTCGGCGGCAGCGCGGCCTTCCGCATAGTATTCGCGCACGCCTTCGCCCTGTCCCAGCGCCATCAGGAGATCCGCACGATTGGTAATCTGCCCACCCCACACCGGTGCCTTGAATTTCGCCAGCGCCTCGCGAGCGATGGTGACGATCGGGCTCTCGGCATCGTCGCGACGCGCGGGCGCGCCATTGAGCACGACGGCATAGGGCTTGCGCGCGGCACGGCAGGTCTGGATGGTTTCCTGAACCGCGTTGACGTCGAACACGCCGGGACGGGCCGGAATGATGACCATGGTCGCGTTCTTGATCGCATCCTCGACGACGGCCGAGATGGTCGGCGGCGTATCGATCAGCACCCACTCGACGCCGTCGCGACGCGCGGCGGACACGATTGCGCTGACCGAGTTCACGGCCGTCTTGATCGGCGGCTCGTTGGTGCCGCGCAGCTTGTGCCACAGCGTCAGCGACCCCTGAGGGTCGGCATCGATCAGCAGACAGGACTTGCTCGACTTGATCTGCGCGGCGAGATGGGCGGCCAGGGTGCTCTTGCCTGATCCGCCCTTACGCGAAGCGAAAACAATAACGTTCATACCTTGGCCTCCAGATTGACCCCGGCCGCGAAAATGAATCAGCGCGCTGATTCGCGGAAGATAAATTTAGCGATCATTAAGGCGTAACTCCTGATTGCTGAACGCATTGGTTTTTGAGTCACACCGCGACGAGCAAGAAGCGCAGATCAGGCCGCGTTGTTCGACAACATCCGGTCATGCCCGATCGCGTTTGCATGTTGAGGCTGCGCGAACGACGCGCAAACCGAACTGGTCCGCTCATCGAGCTCGTTCGAATGCCACCTGATGCGGCAAGATGAGTCATTCGGTCGCGTCCGGACGGCCCGCTCGCTTGCTCCTGGCCGCACGCGCCGCCGCCTTCTTTGTGACAACGGGACGGATGCTCATCGGCCTCTCCACACGCCCGGAAGTCGCGGCTTCGCGCGGCTGTGGTCCAAACTGGACGCGACACGGCGGTGACAGCTCCGCCTTGCGACGGACCATGCAGGCGGTCACGCGATCGACATCTGGAATGTCGGAACTACAAAGCCGGAAGGCATCGCCCGTGCACGCCTGCTCCTGCTCGGCGGTATAGGCGTAAGCGGAAACCGGAACCAGCGCCACGGCGGGCAGCGCCGCTCCCAGCAGTGTCAGCAGGACGCCTCTCATCATGCCCTCCTCCCGCATTTTAGGAAGAGTATTGTGCCGGCAGCAGGATTCGCAAGCACTCCGACCAAGCTCACGCCGCAAGGTGATCCAGCAGCGCCATCATGACGGGAGCGTCCGGCATGGGGAGCACGGCATCGATGCGATCAATCAGGCGTGATTGCAGGAGGGGATTGCGCGCTTTGCCGATGGTCCCGAGCGGACCGCGAAAGCCGTGATCCTCCCAGGCCAGTTCGAGCAGGGCTTCGCTGGTCACCGCCTCAATGAGGTCGTCGGCTCCCCGCTCGATACTGATCAGTGGATGCGCCGAGAACACCGTCGGCTTCGGATAGATGATCACGGGCTTGGCCGGTGCGTTGGCCTCGACGCGCTTCCAGCGTTCGGGATCCTGCAGCACCCATTCGACGAGCTGATTCTCATAGCCGACAATAAGCGGCTGTGCGCCGGCTCCGCCGGCAATGTAGTCGTCGAACAGCTTGCCCGACGAGGGCGGCTTGAAGCCCATCCGTTTGAATACGGTGGCGACGTCGCCATCGATCCTGGGCAGCGCGTCGAGCGCGATCACGTCGCCGCTCAATAGATTCGCTGCGAGGCCCGCGAACATGAATCCGGAATTGGAGCGGTTCGGGTCGGTCGAGACGATGCGCGCGCGACCGAACAAATCGGCAACTCCGATCTGAGCCCATGTTTCGCCGGCGATGATCGCCTTCAGCAGTTTGAGGATGTCGATCGTGTAGCGCGGGCCTCCGGCCGGCTCTGCGAAGCCGCCCTTGACGAGCCCGTCGGCAATGCGATCCCACGAATACAGCACGATCGGCGAGTTGAAGATCACCTGGTCGCGCGAGATCTTCACGCCCGCGCCGCGTGCCACCTCGACCAGGACTGAGGACGACGGCCACAGGAATTGCGGCTTCTGGTCGAGCAGCGCGCGCTCACGCACCATCTCGACCGAGCCCGCGCGGCGGGCGTCGAGCACGAGACCGAAACGTCGTTCCAACAGGCCGCGCACGCGCGCATTGCCGAGAAAGCCTTCCTTCTCGCCACCGGCGAAGCCGAACAACTGCTTCGGCTTGCCGAACTTGCCGGCGATCTCCGGGTGCTGGTTGAGATACAGATAGCCGCCGGTGGCTGCGGCGCTTGTGGCGAGCAGGCCGATGCCTAAAGCACGACGCGAAATGGGCATCAGGTCCTCCTTAGACCTTGTCCCGCCGCTCGGACGATGGCGCCGGCGGCGTCGCTGGGCCGAGATCCTCGTCGAGGGCGCTCTTCAGCAATTTGAGTTCGATGTCGAGCTTGTCGAGATCGGCATCCTGCAGGCTCGTCGCGTAGCGGGTGAATGCGGTGTCGAGCCGGTCGATCAGTTCACGGGTCGAGGTCAGCCGCTGCGGGTCGGTAACCGGCGCCTGCTCGAGCTCGGCATAGGCCTGCGCGATCTCGGCTGCACGCGGCAGATAATAGGTCAGGAAACGCCTGACGCGGTCGAGCCGAAGGGGATCCTTCTCGATCGCGGCCAGAATTCGCCGCGCGACCACGGCGAGATGGCGGACGCATTCGGCCACCTTGCGCTCGCGCATGCGTCCGGCAGCCTCGTCCAGCCGCTCGGCGTGGGGCGCCGCCTCGATCAACAGCTCCCGCACGAGCTGCACCTTGCCCCGCGCCGCGCCGCTGGCCTCGAGCAGCGGAAAGGCACTGCGCGGTGCCAGCACGGCGATGGCGCCTCCGCCAGTTGCGATCCCCACTACGCAAGCGAGCCAGAACGGCATCCCGACCCCGATCGCGAGCGCAGGGACCGCAATGGCGGCGACGACGCCGCCCACGATCCAGCCGGTCTCGGACGACACTGTCGGCATCTAATTATATCCACGCACCGCACGGAATGCATCGGTGAGATTCTTGGTGCCGTCGAACACCCGGCCGCCGGTCATCTTGGCCAGCGCATCGAGCTGCGTGCGATCGGCCTCGTCGCCGAAAGTGACGCCGAACACCGGAACGCGGCCGCCATCCGCCCGCCAGCGCTCCTCGAAGGTCGCACGCTCGCCATAGCTCTTGCCATCGGTCATGATCACGATCGCTGCGAGGTGCGCGCCGCCGTCCAGGGTGGACTTCATCGCGGACAAGGCCCGGGCGCCGCATGTATAGAAATCCGTACCGCCTCCGGCACGTAGTTCGAGCGTCTGCTTCAACAGCCCGGCCTGTTCCTGCTCGTCGCCGCTGGCGGTTGCGACCCATAGCACGTGGTCGTTGAACGGCAGCACCAGAATTTCGTCCTGCTTCGACCATTGCACCAGCATCTCACGCGTCCGGGCCGGCGTCAGCAGGAAACGCACCGCCTCCAGGAGTTGCGTCTCGCCATGGCCCTGCATGCTGCCGGACAGGTCGAGGCACAGCGCGGTCAGCGAGGGCCGCCGCAGGGCATCCTGATAGGCCGCCAGCGCGATCTGGATCACCTTCGGCTCGGGCGGCCGCACCACCGTTACGGCGCGCGAGGGATCGACATTCGTCGTTGGATCACCGGCGAGCTGGCCCGCGCGCGCGAGCTCCACCCGCCGTCCCGTCTTGGCGATACGAGCCTGCGTCTCCGGCTTGAGCAGGAAGGCCTGCAGCTCGCCAAAGAACGTCTCGACCTCCTTGCCGCGCCCGCGCTCGACGAAGCCGAGCGGCGAGTCGGCGACCGACACGCCATCGTCGGGATACACGGCATAGAGCGGCTCGAAACCATCGGCCTTCAGCCTGTCGTTGGTCTCCTTGATGACGGCCTCGTAGTTCCACATCGCCTGGTAACGAGCGCCATTGCGCTCGCCCTCGCGATACAAATCCGCGAGCCATCCACTGGAGCCCGAAGAGCGCTCCACGCCGCGCAGCAGCGAGCGAACGGTCGTGACCACCCCCTCGCGTTCGAGATCGCCGGCCTCGATCAGGTCGGGCTTGCCGATCGCCGATGCCAGCATGGCCAGATAGGCCGAGGCGCCGGAATTGGACTGTGTCGCTGATGTCATCAGGAATTTCAGCCGGCCCGACTGGACCGCGGCCAGGATGTCCTTCGTGGTCACCTTGGCGCCGATCCAGCCGAGCTCCTGCGCCTTGGAACGGCGCACGCCGAGGATCACCGGCATCTGCGTGATCGATTTCACCGACTTCACCCGGCGGCCGGTATCGAACATGTCGATCCAGATCGAGGCCGCCGGCCACACCGCGTCGGCCTTGATCTCATTGCCGGGCTTCAACGTCAGCGCGATGTCGAGCGAACCCTGATAGCGCATGTCGCAGGTGGCGCCCCGCGACCGGCAGAATTCCTGCACGAGCGGGTCGAGCACCTCGTTCTCGGACCCAGAGAGGATTGAGAATTGCGGCACGGTCTGCCCGCAAGCGGCGAGCCAGATTGCCACGAGAACGATCGCCAGACTGCGCCACATCGCCGCGACACTCACACCGGCGCCTTCGACAGCACGGCTCTCAATTCCGCAGTCTGTTGCGCCATGCGCTGCTCGATCTCCTCACGCTTCTTGCGGCCTTCCTGCTGGGTCGTCAGCACGCCGGCAATGGTGTCGATCAGATCACGATTGGTCTTGTCCAAGGTCTCGATGTCGACGATGCCGCGCTGCGACTGCTTTTCGATGGCGATGGCCTGCGTCTTCATCATCTCGGAGGCCTGCCGCATCATCTCGTTGGTCGCATCGGTCACCGCCTTCTGCAGCTCGAGCGCCGACTTCTGCCGCTGCAGGCCCAGCAACAGGATCATCTTCTGCTTCCAGACCGGGATCGTGAGCTCCGTCGTTGCCTGCAGATTCTCGATCAGCGTCTCGTCGCCGGATTGCACGATCCGGATCTGCGGCAATTGCTGGATGCCGATCTGGCGGGCCTGCTGCAGATAGAAGATGCGCTTTTCAAGCCGGTCGAGCGCCTGCACCGCATCCTGATAGGTCTGCGCCGCCATCAGCGCATCGCTGCCCTCGGCCGATGCCTTGGCCGCGCGTTCGAGCTCGAGCAGCGGCCCGCGCCGGTAGTCCTCGACGAACGCCTTGCCGGCTGCGATATGCGCGTCGAGCTCGGTGAGCGCCGTCTTGGTCTGCTCATGAAGATCATCGAGAAGCGCGATGTCGCGCCGCAACGTTTCCTTGTTGCGGTCGAGCTCGATGCAGATGCGGTCGACCTGCGAGGCGACGTCGTCGAAGGCCTCTGCGAAGCGTCGCACGCGCGCTTCCATCGACGAGAATAATCGGGTCAGCAGCCCGGCATCCTTGAGCGTGGCCGGATCGAGACCGCGCGCCTTGCCGAGGATGTCGGACAGCAATTTGCCCGTGGTGCCCATCTCGCGGTTCTGAGTCTGGGCCAGGATGCGATCGGCGAATTCGACCACGGAGCGTTGGGCCCGGTCGCCGAAGGTGACGAGGCGGGAGCGGTCGGAAATGTCGATCTCCGAGCGAATACGGGCGACCACCGACCGGTCCACGTGAGCCGCCGGCAGGTTGACGCTCTCAGACATGGCGAGAATACCTCTTACGGCGAGAAAAGCTGACGAGACGCTTGGGGGCCAACCATAGCGGACGCCGTTCGAAGCTTCGATGACGGCCTCTTGGAAACCGATTGCGGCGATTGTTCAAGCACATCCCCCGGGGCCAAATGCCCGCCCTGACTGCAACCAACCGCACGCGGCAAACGGCGGTGGCCACGGCCGTTGGTCAGAGCACTGCCATTGGTCAGAATAGGCGTCAGCGGCGTTCAGGATTTGCCCAAGCGCAAGCCACAGATTTTCGAGCTTTCGTGACCGGGGGTGGCGAATTCCGCCGCTGGTACAGTTGGGTGGGCTCGAACCACCGACCTCCTGTTCCACAGACAGGCGCTCTAACCAACTGAGCTACAACTGCATTCGCCATCGGGTCGCTCCCGTGGAGGGGCAACCGAACGGGCCGGAAACTAGGTGCAACGCGCGGTTTTGGCAAGGCCGAGAACGGATAAAGTCGCCCTCTATGCCGCCGTTTTTTGGCGTCGATTCAGTTTTGGCGCCACGCCAAAATCACGGGCCCGGACGCAATGCGTCCGGGCCCGGAACGTAGGATCTGACCGTTTGGCCGGACGATCGGCGTGGCCGGACGCCCGGCGAAATCCCGAACGTCAGGCCGCCGGCTTGAACAGCTTGGAGGCGCTCTCCTTGATCGGCTCGACCGTCTCGGCCGCCACCTTCTGACCGAGCTCGCCGAGTTCCTTGGCCTGAGCCGTGAACGTCTCGAACTGCTTGCGGGTAAAGCCGGTCCACAGCTCCATCGCCTCGGTCGGCGACTTGATGCTGAACAGCTCCTGGGCGAAGTCCAGCGAAGCCGTCGTATTGGCCTTCATGAACTCCATGACCTTGGACGAGTAGGCGCCGGTGCCCTTGCTGGCATTGGCGAAGAAGGCCTCGACGGCCGAATTGTGGGTCTCCGCAGCATCCTTGAACTTCGCGTAGTTCTCGCGGGCCTGCGAGACGCCTTTCTCGGCGAACGCGCGCACCTGCTCGGGAACCTCGAACGGAATGACGGAAGCGGAGAACGGATCGGTGGCACTGGTCATAGCATGCATCCTTCTAAACGATTGAAACTGGACCATCCCGGCATTGGGACCATTCACTTCGGATCACGCAGAGGAACTGCCCCTGGTAGGCAACAACAACCACACGTAGAGCTATATCGTGTCAATTTTGTGCAATGCAACGAAAATCCCGAAATCAGGAACTCTTTGTCGCACGGTCGGGTCAGCCACGAGATGCACAACCACCGATCGACGCGTCCTACCCCCGCTTCGGCATGAGCGAAGCTGGTCAGAGCTTCGGTTTGGCCGCCTCCATGGCCGCCTTGCTGACGGCTTGTCCCATTTCACGCGCCTGTTCGGCCAGAGATCGCATCTGCCCCTGAACGAATTCGCCGTGCAGCCGCAGCACGTCGGGCAGGTCCTTAGCGTGAACCAGCGACTGGGCATAGTCCAGCGACGACTGCACGTTCTTCGCGGCATAGGAGAGGACCTTCGCGCCGATATCCCTGGCCCCGGCCCGCGCGGTCGCGCCGCGCTCTTCGAGCGACCCGGCCGTGGCCTCCGCTCCGGCCAGGAACTTCTCGAAGGTCTGGCGGGCCTGGTCGAAGCCGGCCTCGGCCACGGCTCGCATGTCCTTCGGAATCTCGAAACGGCGCCGGTCGTCAGTCATGGTT
This sequence comes from Bradyrhizobium sp., assembly GCA_049802835.1. GTDB lineage: Bacteria > Pseudomonadota > Alphaproteobacteria > Rhizobiales > Xanthobacteraceae > Bradyrhizobium. The sequence continues at coordinate 1,822 of JBARNF010001102.1, read as the reverse complement.
TCATCCTTCCGATGCTTTCGGATCGGCCAAGGCTGCTGCCAAATGCCCCGGTTCGGCCATGCCGCCACCGTCCATGCCGCAGGGCCGTTCGACGGCCCGCGCCTCACATCGTGACCGCAGGCGCCGGAATTGCAACGTCCAGCACCCCGGCTGTCGCCCCTGATTTTGCCTCCAAGGGGCGCACGGGGAACACATTAAGGTTATCCAAGCTTTAGCAGGACCAGGGCGCTGACCGGCCGTGGACCTCGGCCCTCAAAACGCGCGATAGTAACGAATTCTTAACGTAGCCAGTCCGGCTGCCGATCAACGTCACCGAAAGCCGTTCACCGTCGCCGCCCATGAACCACACCGATCTCGAATTGCAGGCCCTGAGCGACCCACGGCTGGCCGTCCACGCCGCGGGAAGCCTGCCGGCTTGGCTGTGGTCGGCCGATGGCACTCGCGTGCTGTGGACCAATGCGATCGGTGCACGGGCATTCGGCGCAGCCAATGCTTCGGCGCTGACCGAAAAGACCTTCGGCCCCGCCGATCAACATCGCCGCCAGATTGCTCAACTGGCGCGACGGCTCCCCGAGAACGGCACCATCCGGCTCGAACGCCTGCGCGGCTTCGGCGCGCCGCTCGGCACGCTCGCGACCTGCGGCTGTGCCACGATCGATTTGCCTGACGGCACGCGCGCCGTTCTGATCACCAGCACCGACACCGGGGGACGCAGCTTTCCTCTGACGGAACGCCTGAAGCGCCTGGCAGACAATAGTACGACCGCATTGATTGCATTCACGCAGGACGGCCAGTTCGCCGGCATCAGCGCGGCCGGCCGTGGTGTGTTCGGCATGCGCGACCTCAGCGAGCCGTTGTTCGCGGACGCGCGCAACGCTGCGCTCGCCGATGGTGTTGCAGAGGTCCAGTTCGGCGCCGAGCGCGCAATACTTTACCGAATCGGCACCGCCAGCCAGATCGGGCTGGTTGCAGTCCCGCTGCCCGCACCGCCCGAGGAGACAGAGGTGGCGAGCTCATCGCTGACGCCCGACGGAGATGCCGCCCCGGCACCGGCCCCCGCGGACATTGCCACCGAGGATGCGACCGAGATTCCGCCTCCCGCTTCGATGGATGCAATGACTGAACGCCACACCGACTACGAAGCACCCGCGCTGTCGAACGAAGCGCCGGCCGAATTCCTGCTGATCGACGACGTGGCCGAAGCCGACCTGTTCGAACCGCTCGCGCCGGGCTCGCCAAGCTCGCAGGGTTCGCCGGGCTCGCCGGGCTCGCCGACGACCACTGACGCGAATGCCTCAGAGCAATCTCCGGCGCGAACCTCGCTCGGCCACGCGGAGCCCCAGGACAGCGCCGACGTAACGGACGTGGTGCACTCAGCGGGCGAGCGGCGCCACCCGCTCCGGTTCACATGGAACATGGACGGCATGGGGCGCTTCTCGGTTGGCTCCGACGAGTTCATCCGCATGATGGGCACACGGACGGCAGCGCATCAGGGCCGGCCGTGGCACGAGCTCGCGGCATCGCTGGGCCTCGATCCGGACGGACAGGTCGGCGCGGCCATCGAGACCCGGAAGACCTGGAGCGCCCTCGTCGTCAACTGGCCGACCGACTGCAGCGAGCGGCTTGCCGTCGAGCTGTCGGGCCTGCCGGTGTTCGGCGAAGACGAGACCTATGCAGGCTATCGCGGGTTCGGCGTCTGCCGCGACCTCGAGGCGCTCGAGCGGTTGCAGCGATTGCCCGGCGCCGGGTCCGCCGATACCGGCGCGATTGATCGTTCGATGGCCGGTGGACAGAGTGATCATCGTACCGAATCCGGCGATGC
>JBARNF010001101.1:0-17098 GCA_049802835.1 Bradyrhizobium sp. | reverse complement strand
GAAGTCGCAGCGTCCTGACACCCCGACGCTGGTGTCAAGTTCACGATGAAGCTTCGCTTCGCGTGGATGATGGTGGCCAGAAAGCCCGGCGCACCAGGGAGACTGCGTATAATCGTGAACACCATCGCGCAGGGAGGGCCGGGTGGCGAGTTCAAACGGTCGTCGCAACACCAGCTTTTTTCATTGATGACAGCAACTGGTCAAGCGCTTCCGCCGGGGTCTTCCAGCCCAGCGTCTTTCTTGGTCGGGCATTGAGAGCCGCTGCCACTGCGGATATCTCATCGGCGCTGTAGACGCTCAGATCTGAGCCTTTCGGGAAGTACTGCCGCAGCAGCCCGTTGGTGTTCTCGTTCGTGCCGCGCTGCCAAGGGCTTCGTGGATCGCAGAAGTAGACTTCGATGCCGGTATCGATCTTCAAACGACTGTGCTGAGCCATTTCGGCTCCCTGATCCCAGGTCAACGAACGACGCAATTCATCCGGCAAGGTGACGATGGTGCGGGTGATCGCGTCGCGCACAGCCTCGGCTCCGTGCCCCGAGAGCGAAGGTCCGTTGTTGTCGCGTGGCTTCTCGCCATACCCTGCCAGCCGTGGAAGGTGGAGCAGCATCGTAAAGCGCGTGGTGCGTTCGATCAGCGTGCCGATCGCCGAACTGCAGGCACCGACAATCAGGTCTCCCTCCCAATGCCCCGGCACCGCGCGATCTGCAACTTCAGCAGGGCGCTCGCTGATCATGATCTCAGGCGACACAAAACCTCTGCTTCGCTTACGCGTGCGCGGCCTGGGGACCCGTAGCACACGTCCGGTTCGCAGGCAGGCCGTCAATTCACGGCGCAGCGCTCCACGGCCCTGAACGAAAAGAGCTTGATAGATGGCTTCGTGGCTGATGCGCATCGTCTCGTCATCCGGAAAATCGATCAGCAAACGTTGGGCAATCTGCTCGGGGCTCCAGGCCTTAACCCATCGCCGGTCCTTGCGCAGGCCCGGCCGACGAACGCGAGCGCTGCTCGGGGCCGCGACCACACCGGCAAGCCGCTCTTCCACATAAGTGCGCAAGGCGGCGTTGCGCGCAAGCTTGGTCGGCTTGGGACGGCGGCCAGATCGATCCGCATGCCACTGAGCGGTCGTCGCCCGATAGGCCATCTTGCCGCCGTGGGTGGCTGCATTGCGATCGAGCTCACGGGAGATGGTCGAGCCATCCCGTCCGAGGCGCCGCCCAATCTCCCGTAAAGAGTGCCCCTGCGCATTGAGAAGTGCAATCTCCTCGCGCTCCGCCAATGAGAGGTACCGCCCAGAGCGCCGCGGTGCCGAAGATCTGAGAATAGAGGGGGGCATGCCGCCTGCCTTTCGGAACAATCTCGGTCCGACAGCGGGTGACACTCCGGCCTTGACCGCAGCATCTTCACTATTGGCCCCCGCCGCAATCGCCCGCCAAAACAGTTCCTGCTCAGCTCGCCCCGCAACAGGCGGTCGGCCCAGCGACCCCAGCCGCCCCCGTGTTGATCGCTTCTTTCGAATGCTCATCGCAACCTCCAAATTCTTGAAGTGTTGCGACGACCGATTGAATCCGCCGGTCTGTCCGGCTGTACCTGTGGTACCTGCCGCCTGCATTTTTTTGAGCAGGCGGGCCACGGGCCTCAGCCGAGGTCCGGCCTTCCTCGCGCCCTCTCGTTATCAGGAGGGACACAACGAGCGCATCACCTGGGCCTCATGGGCCGCGGGACCGTGAGATCGTGTCTCGATGACGAAGACGCCAACCAGTTCCTCACTGTCATCCCGGACAAGCGCGCGGGCCACGCGCGCGCAGATCCGGGATCCATAACCCCAGGGAGATGTGGGGGGCACGATGGCCGATCGATCCCGCCCAGCCACGTCCGCCGCGGCGTATGGATCCCGAGTCGGCGTCCGCCAACGCTGCGCGCTGTCGGACTTGCCCGGGACGACACCGAGTGTGGGGCGGCCGGCAAGGGCGAATGCGGCGGCAGCGGCCCGTCGCGCCCCGAAGCGCTGGGTGAGCGACGCTCGCACGGAGGTGAGGTGCCGCGGCCTGGGGCAACCTGCCAGTTGGCCCGTAAAAATTCGGGCATCTTCTGGAATATCAATAAATATCAATGGCTTGTGACTGTCATCCGACTGTCATCGAACCTTTATAAAAGCGGCAATGAGGCCCCTTAAACGGGCTCGTGGAAGCGCAATCGGGCGCACCTGGCGCTTCGCTTCCGAGTATGGAGACCAGCTATGAATTTCGTCAAAGCTATCGTCGCTGCCGGCTTGGTCGCCGCATCGACGTCGGCCTTCGCTGCCGACATTACCGGAGCGGGCGCGACGTTCCCGTTCCCGATCTATTCCAAGTGGGCTGACGCCTACAAGAAGGAGACCGGCAACGGTCTGAACTATCAGTCGATCGGTTCGGGCGGCGGCATCAAGCAGATCCAAGCCAAGACCGTGACCTTCGGCGCCACCGACGCGCCGCTCAAGGCCGAGCAACTCGAGAAGGACGGCCTGGTGCAGTGGCCGATGGTGATGGGCGGCATCGTGCCGGTCGTCAACCTCGAGGGTGTGAAGCCGGGCGAGATGGTGCTGGACGGCGAGACGCTGGCCAACATCTATCTGGGCAAGATCACCAAATGGGATGACGCCGCGATCAAGAAGCTGAACCCGAGCGTCAAGCTGCCGTCAGATGCGATCGCCGTGGTCCGCCGCTCCGACGGTTCGGGCACGACCTTCAACTTCACCTACTACCTCTCCGAGGTGAGCGCCGACTGGAAGAGCAAGATCGGCTTCAACACCGCCGTGGAGTGGCCGGTCGGTGTCGGCGCCAAGGGTAATGAGGGCGTGTCCGGCAACATCGGCCAGACCAAGAACTCGATCGGCTATGTCGAGTACGCCTATGCCAAGCAGAACAAGCTCACCTACACCGGCATGATCAACAAGGCCGGCAAGACCGTGCAGCCGACCGTCGAGGCCTTCCAGGCCGCGGCTGCCAACGCCGATTGGGCCAAGGCTCCCGGCTACTACGTGATCCTCGCCAACCAGCCCGGCGACAAGTCCTGGCCGATGACGGCGGCGACCTTCATCCTGATGCACAAGGAGCCGGCCGACAAGGCGGCGTCCGGCGAAGCCATCAAGTTCTTCAAGTGGTCGTTCGCCAAGGGCGCCAAGATGGCCGAGGAGCTCGACTACATTCCGATGCCCGACAGCGTCGTGAAGCTGATCGAGAAGACCTGGTCGTCCGACATCAAGAGCTAAGTCGGGCTCGACGACAACATGGCTCCTCTCCCTCGTGGAGGGGGAGGAGCCACCTCAGGGCGCGCCTTAAGTGACAAAAAAACAGGGGACTGGCGTGGCAGACATGGCCGTTCAGAGCGACGTGAGCGAGATTGCGGACGCCGTCGGGCCCTACGACCGCGCACGGGCGCTCAACGCCTTCAAGGTCGGCGACGTCACCTTTTATTGGATCACCCGGATCAGCGCGATCTCGGTGTTGCTGATCCTCGGCGGCATCATCCTGTCGCTGATCGTCGGCGCCTGGCCGGCGATGAAAGAATTCGGCTTCGAGTTTCTGTGGACGCGGCGCTGGGCGCCCTCGGCCGATCCGCCCGTGCTCGGTGCGCTCGGCCCGATCTACGGCACGCTGGTCACCTCCTTCGTGGCAATGCTGATCGCCATTCCGGTCGGTCTCGGCATTGCGATCTTCCTCACCGAATTGTGCCCGCAATGGCTGCGCCGTCCGATCGGCATCGCGATCGAGCTGCTCGCCGGCATTCCCTCGATCATCTACGGCATGTGGGGCTTCTTCGTGCTGGGGCCGTTCCTAGCCTACACGTTCCAGCCTTTCATGATCAATCTATGCGCCGGCATCCCGGTGCTGCAGGACATCTTCGCAGGTCCTCCGTCCTATCTCAGCCTGTTCAACGCCGCGCTGATCCTGGCGATCATGGTGCTGCCCTTCATCACCGCGATCTCGGTCGACGTGTTCAAGACGGTGCCGCCAGTGCTCAAGGAGGCCGCCTACGGCGTCGGCTGCACCACCTGGGAGGTGGTGCGCAGCGTCGTGATCCCCTACACGCGGGTCGGCGTCATCGGCGGCATCATGCTGGCGCTGGGCCGTGCGCTCGGCGAAACCATGGCCGTCACCTTCATCATCGGCAACTCGTTCCGGATCTCGTCCTCGATCTTTGCGCCGGGCACGACCATCTCGGCCGCGATCGCCTCGGAATTCCAGGAAAGCGACGGGCTGCACCAGTCGAGCCTGATCCTGCTCGGCCTGCTGCTGTTCGTGCTGACATTCTTCGTGCTCGCGGCGGCGCGTCTGATGCTGATGCGGCTCGAAACCAAGGCGGGGAAATAGCAGATGTCCGCGGTCGACTTGCAGCTCAACCCCGTCAATCCGATCTACGCGCGCCGGCGCCGCTGGGACATCGTGATCCGCGGCCTGTGCATGGCCGCCGCCTTGTTCGGCGTGACCTGGCTTGCCCTGATCCTGTTCACGCTGTTCGTCAACGGCCTGGCCGGCCTCAGCCTGCAGGTCTTCAGCGCCGACACGCCGCCGCCCGGCTCCGCGGAAGGCGGCCTGCGCAACGCGATCGTCGGATCCATCATCATGACCGTGATCGGGGTCGGCATCGGCGCGCCGCTCGGCCTGTTCGCGGGAACCTACCTCGCCGAATATGGCCGCAACGACCGGCTGACCTCGGTGATCCGCTTCATCAACGACATCCTGCTGTCGGCGCCGTCGATCATCATCGGCCTGTTCGTCTACGGTGCCGTGGTGGTGCCGATGGGCGGCTTCTCGGCGCTCGCAGGCTCGCTCGCGCTCGCCGTGATCGTGATCCCGGTCGTGCTGCGCACCACCGAGGACATGCTGTTGCTGGTGCCCAACCCGTTGCGTGAGGCGGCGTCTGCGCTTGGTCTGCCCCGATCGCTGGTGATCAAGCGGATTGCCTACCGGGCCGCTCGCTCCGGACTCATCACCGGCGTCCTGCTCGCGACGGCCCGCGTCGCCGGCGAGACCGCGCCGCTGCTGTTCACCGCGCTGTCGAACCAGTTCTGGAGCCTGAACCTCAGCAAGACCATGGCCAACCTGCCGGTGACCATCAACAATTTCGTCCAGAGCCCCTACGCCTATTGGAAGCAGCTGGCCTGGAGTGGTGCCCTTCTGATCACCTTGACCGTGCTGGCCCTGAACATCGGCGCGCGCATTCTCGGCGCCGAGAGGAGCTCGAAATGACCGATATGTCCGTATCCGTGAGCAGCCCGACGGCCGCCATTCCTTCCAAGTCGCTGCCGGAGGCGGCGGCCAAGGTGATCGCGCGCAACCTCAACTTCTATTATGGCGAGCATCAGGCGCTGAAGAACATCAACCTGTCGCTCGGCACCAATCGCGTGACCGCCTTCATCGGCCCGTCCGGCTGCGGCAAGTCCACGCTGTTGCGCATCTTCAACCGGATGTACGATCTTTATCCGGGTCAGCGCGCGACCGGCCAGCTGATGCTCGACAACACCAACATCCTCGATCCCAAGCTCGATCTGAATCTCTTGCGCGCCCGGGTCGGCATGGTGTTCCAGAAGCCGACGCCGTTCCCGATGACGATCTACGAAAACATCGCCTTCGGCATCCGCCTCTACGAGAAGATCTCGAAGTCGGAGATGGACGACCGCGTCGAGAAGGCGCTGCGCGGCGGCGCGCTGTGGAACGAGGTCAAGGACAAGCTCAATGCCTCGGGCCTGTCGCTGTCCGGCGGCCAGCAGCAGCGCCTGTGCATCGCGCGCACGGTGGCCGTCCGGCCGGAGGTGATCCTGTTCGACGAGCCGTGTTCGGCGCTCGATCCGATCTCGACCGCGAAGGTCGAGGAGCTGATCCAGGAGCTCTCCGAGAACTACACGATCGCGATCGTCACCCACAACATGCAGCAGGCGGCGCGCGTCTCCGACAAGACCGCCTTCATGTATCTCGGCGAGCTGATCGAGTTCGACGACACCAGCAAGATCTTCACCTCGCCGAGCGATCGGCGGACCCAGGACTACATCACCGGCCGGTTCGGCTGACGCCGACAGCATCATTGCCTCTAGGAGATCATCATGGCCAGTGAACATACCGCCAAGGCGTTCGACAGCGATCTGCAGGACCTGACGCGGCTGGTATCGGAAATGGGCGGCCTCGCCGAGCGGCTGATCGTCGATTCCGTCGATGCGCTGGTGCGGCGCGACGTGGCGCTCGGCCAGAAGGTGGTCGCCACCGATGCCGAGGTCGACAAGTTGCAGCGGATCATCGAGGAACGCGCCGTGCTCACGATCGCCCGGCGCCAGCCGATGGCGGTGGACCTGCGCGAGATCGTCGGCGCGATGCGCGTGGCGACCGATCTCGAGCGCATCGGCGACCTCGCCAAGAACATCGGCAAGCGCGTCGCGGCGCTGGAGAGCGATTTCCACCCGCTGAAGCTGATCCGCGGGCTCGAGCACATGACCGATCTCGTGCAGTCGCAGGTCAAGACGGTGCTCGATGCCTATGCCGCGCATGATCTGCCGGCGGCGATGACGGTGTGGAAGGGCGACGAGGAAGTCGACGCCATCTGCACGTCGTTGTTCCGCGAGCTCCTGACCTACATGATGGAGGATCCGCGCAACATCTCGTTCTGCATCCATCTGATGTTCTGCGCCAAGAACATCGAGCGGATCGGCGATCACGCGACCAACATCGCGGAGACGGTGTTCTATATGATCGAGGGCCAGCAGATCACGGACAAGCGCCCCAAGGGCGACATGACGAGCTTTGCGACCACGATTCCCGGCAACTGAGAGAGACGCTTGAGACATGGCTGCGCGCATTCTGGTGGTGGAAGATGAGGAAGCGCTGACCACGCTGCTGCGCTACAATTTCGAGACCGAGGGCTACGAGGTCGAGACCGTGGCGCGCGGCGACGAGGCCGACACGCGGCTGAAGGAGCGTATTCCCGATCTCGTCGTGCTCGACTGGATGCTGCCGGGCCTCTCCGGCATCGAGCTGTGCCGGCGGCTGCGGGCGCGGCCGGAGACCAGGCAGCTGCCGATCATCATGCTGACCGCGCGCGGCGAGGAGAGCGAGCGCGTGCGCGGGCTCGCGACCGGCGCCGACGACTACATCGTCAAGCCGTTCTCGGTGCCCGAGCTGCTGGCCCGCGTGAAGGGTCTGCTGCGGCGCGCCAGCCCCGAGCGGCTCGCCACCGTGCTCACCTATGGCGACATCGAGCTCGACCGCGAGAAGCGCCGCGTGGCGCGCTCCGGCAGGCCGATCGATCTCGGTCCGACCGAATACCGGCTGCTCGAGTTCTTCCTGGAGCATCCGGGCCGCGTGTTCAGCCGCGAGCAGCTGCTCGACAGCGTCTGGGGCCGCGACATCTATATCGACGAGCGGACGGTGGACGTTCACATCGGGCGCTTGCGCAAGCTGCTCAATCCCGGGCGCGAGCAGGATCCGATCCGCACCGTGCGCGGTGCCGGCTACGCCCTGGACGATCGCTTTGCCAAGATCGAGCAGGCCTGATTAAGGAGGTGGCGGACTGCTTTCCGCCACGCCGCTGCCGTCTTGATCATTTTGGGTGGGCGCCCCATCAGAAGTGTCTTCGGTCCCAGCGGACGCCCTTGATCAAGACGATCATCATATGTCTCGCCGTGGTGCTCGGCGCCGTGGTGAGCGCCTCGGCCGCCGAGCTCGACGAAGCCGTCGCTGCCGCCGGCAGTGGCGAGCATGCGGTGGCGTTGCGTCGCCTTGCGCCGCTGGCGAAAAAGGGCGATGCGCGGGCGCAGTTCGATCTCGGCTTCATGACTGCGTTCGGTTGGGGCCAGCCGCGCAACCCCGTCGAGGCGCTGGCCTGGTATCGCAAGGCCGCGGATCAGGGGCTTGCCGTCGCCCAGCACTATCTCGGCATCGCCTACGTCAATGGTGAGGGCGTCGGGCGTGACGATGGCGAGGCCGTTCGCTGGTTCACCCGCGCGGCCGCGCAGGGCTTCGCCCAGTCGCAGTACATGCTCGGGCTGATGATGCTCGATGGCCGATCGGTGCAGCAGGATCCGGTTCAGGGCTACGCCTGGCTGGTGATGGCCGGCCGCAACGGGGTGAGGTCGGCCGGCCGCGACGTGCAGCGGGTCAAGCTGAGCGAAGCGCAGCGGCGGCAGGCTGAGACCATCATCGGCAACTGGAAGCCGAAGTTCGAATCCGCGGACGCCGGCATCGCCAGCCCCAAGCCGGGAGATTTGCTCGGGCTCGACCGGCACATCGGCGAGGTCGTCGATCCCACATCCTGGCCGGCGTCGTCGATCGGCGTGGTCACCGTCGCGCAATACAGCACCGGCGGCTGGTGCACCGGCACGCTGGTCGCGCCGCGCGTCGTGCTCACCGCCGCACACTGCGTGTTCAATGGGGTCGCGCAGGTCAGCCCCGGCAACGTCCGCTTCCTGGCCGGCATGAACAGGGGCACGCCGGCCGCGTCCTCGGTCGCAGACCGCCTGATCGTGGCCCCGGACTTCGTCCCGACCCAGCACGACAAATGGTCGCTCGATCGCTCGCCGTCGGACTGGGCGCTCATCGTGCTGAAGGACGACTTGCCGTCGCGGCCGGTGGCGGTGAAGGCGCTCACGCGTGACGAGCTGGCGGCAGCGGCCAAGGCAGGCACGATCTCGGAGATCGGCTATGGCCAGGAGCGGCGCTATTCGCCCACCGGACAGCGCAACTGCCGCGCCGACATGACCAGGGACGCCCGGCTGCTGACCGTCCATTGCCTCGCGAATTTCGGCTATTCGGGCTCGCCGATCCTGGCCGAGGTCGGCGGCGAGCCGGCCGTCGTCGGTATCTTCTCGGCCTTCCACGAGGAGACGCGATTGATGTTCGCTGCACCCGCGAGCCAGTTCGAGGCGGCCGTCCGAAGTGAGATCGTGGCGGAGCGGAGGGCATCTGCACGTTGATGATGCGTGATCAAGGCCTGCGGCCGGTCACTGTCTGCGCGTGACCGGATAGCAGCTTGCCAATCGACGAGGCCGAGCCGCGATCGAAGGCCCTGCGACCCTTGATTCCGCGCGGCTTTGGGCCTGCAGGCTGGGCCCGCGGCGAACTGGCGCGTCTCTTGCTCTCTCTCCAGCGTATGACGATTGTTCCAATTGATCATCCTCATGGCCCGCGGCCTGCGCTGTTCTGGCGGCGGGGGCAGGCGCAGGGGAATGCGGCATTGGCTGTCGGGCTGGTAACGGCCAACGGCCTTGCCTGGGCCTGGGCGGTCGCGCTCTATGCCGACCGTCCGGCCATTGTCGGCACCGCCATGCTGGCCTGGCTGCTCGGTTTACGTCATGCGGTCGATGCCGACCACATTGCGGCGATCGACAATGTGGTGAGAAAGCTCGTGCAGGACGGCGATGCGCCGCGTGCTGCCGGCCTTTACTTCGCGCTCGGTCATTCCAGCGTCGTCGTCATTGCGACGGTCGTGTTGAGCCTCGTCGCCGGCGCCGGGCTGATGAATGACGAAAGCGCGGTCAGGGTGATCGGCGGGGTGATCGGCACATCCGTCTCGGCCAGCTTTCTCCTGCTGATCGCCTGCGCCAATCTCGTTCTGCTCGTCAACCTCTGGCGTCGGTCCGTGCAGCCGCATGCCGAGCAGCCGTCGCAGGGTGATGCCGACCAAGCTGGGCGCGCAGGAGGCGGCCTCCTCATCCGCCTGCTGCGTCCGCTGCTGCGCATGGTCGGCCGTGCCTGGCACATGTATCCGCTCGGCTTCCTGTTCGGCCTCGGCTTCGATACCGCGAGCGAGATTGGTCTGTTGAGCCTGTCGGCCACCGAGGCCGCGCGCGGCGCCAGTCTCGGTCACGTGCTGGTGTTCCCCGCGCTGTTCGCCGCCGCGATGGCCACTGTGGATACCGCTGACAGCATGCTGATGGCCGGGGCCTACCGCTGGGCGCTCACCGATCCCGTGCGCAAGCTGCGCTACAATCTCGTCATCACCGGCGCGTCGGTCGCGATCGCGCTGGTGATCGGCAGCGCCGAGGCCTTCAGTCTGCTCGGGCCGCAGCTCGGCCTCTCGGGCGGGCTGTGGGAGACGGCGGCCGAGCTGAACGGATATCTGGCCAATCTCGGGATCGTGGTGGCGTGTCTGTTTCCCGCCGCCTGGATCGGTGCCATCATCATCATGCGCCGCCAGCGCAAGCTCTCGCTTGCGGCCGTGGCGCGCTTGCCGGCATCTCCGCTGAAAGGCTAAATCGGCCGGCCCTGTCGGAACGCGACAGGCCGAGAATGGATGGAACCCTCACGATGGACGGCTCCAGCGCAATGACGCGGATGCTGTGGTTGCAGGGCGCGAGTTGCGGCGGCTGCACCATGTCGATCCTGGAAAGCGGCGCGTCCGGCTGGTTCGACGAACTGCGCCAGTCCGGCATCGATCTGGTGTGGCATCCTTCGGTCAGCGAGCAGACCGGCGACGAAGTCGTCGACCTGCTTCAGGCGATCCGCGACGGCCGCGAGCGGCTCGACCTGCTGGTGCTCGAAGGCTCGGTGGCGCGCGGGCCGGGCCTCACTGGCCGCTTCAACATGCTCGCAGGCACCAACCGCTCCATCTATCACTGGCTGCTCGATCTGGCGCCGCTGGCGGACTATGTCGTCGCCGTCGGCAGCTGCGCTGCCTATGGCGGGATTCCCGCCGCCGGCGTCAATCCGACCGACGCCGTCGGGCTGCAGTTCGAGGGCAGCGACGTCGGCGGTGCGCTCGGCGCCGGCTTCCGTTCGAAGCGCGGGCTGCCGGTGATCAATGTCGCAGGGTGTGCCCCGCATCCGGGCTGGATGATGGAAAGCCTGCTCGCGCTGACCAACGGCGACCTCACCGCGAAGGAGCTCGATGGTTTTGGCCGGCCGACATTCATCGCCAATCACCTCGCCCATCACGGCTGCTCGCGCAACGAGTTCTACGAGTTCAAGGCGAGCGCGGAGACGATGTCGGAGCGCGGCTGCCTGATGGAGCATCTCGGCTGTCGTGCCACCCAGGCCGTCGGCGATTGCAATCAGCGTTCGTGGAACGGCGGCGGCTCCTGCACCAAGGGCGGCTATGCCTGCATCGCCTGCACCTCGCCCGGCTTCGAGAGTGCGCAGAACTATCTGCAGACGGCGAAGCTCGCGGGCATTCCCGTCGGCCTGCCGACCGACATGCCCAAGGCTTGGTTCGTGGCGCTCGCGGCGCTGTCGAAGTCCGCGACGCCGCGGCGCGTCCGCGTCAACGCGACGGCCGACCACGTCGTGGTGCCGCCGAGCCGCTCGGGCGACAAGCGCAGCTCATGACGCGGATCACGGTCGGCCCGTTCAACCGCGTCGAAGGAGATCTCGAGGTCCGGCTCGACATCGAGCAAGGCCGGGTGGCGCGTGCGGAAGTCACCGCGCCGCTCTATCGCGGCTTCGAGCAGATCCTGGAGGGGCGTCCGCCGCTCGATGCTTTGGTGATCGCACCGCGCATCTGCGGCATCTGCTCGGTGTCGCAGTCGATCGCAGCGGCAGGCGCGTTGCGCCAGGCCATGGGCGTCGCGACCGCGCCGAACGGCGTGCTCGCAACCAACATCGCCCATGCGGCCGAGAATGCTGCTGATCATCTCACCCATTTCTACATCTTCTTCATGCCGGACTTCGCCCGTGAGGCCTATGCCTCGCAAGACTGGCATGGTGCCACAGCCGAGCGCTTTGCCGCGACGAAGGGAACTGCTGCCCGCGAGGTGCTGCCGGCGCGGGCGCGGCTGCTGGAGATCATGGGCGTGATCGCCGGAAAATGGCCGCATAGCCTCGCATTCCAGCCGGGCGGGACCACGCGTGCGATCGAGCTTGGCGAGCGCATCCGGCTGAACGCGATCGCAACGTCGTTTCGTGCATTTCTCGAGCGGGTGGTGTTCGCGGACAAGCTCGAGAATGTCGTCGCGCTGTCCACCCCGAGCGAGCTCGATCGCTGGCGCGATGGCCGCGGTGGTGACTTTGCGCATTTCCTCGCCGTCGCCGACGCGCTCGCGCTGGCCGGTCTCGGCAGGGGGCCGGGTCTGCTGATGAGCTTCGGCGCGTATCATGGCTTGGACGCAGCCCGCTTCCGCGCCGGCATCCGCGCGAGCGATGGACAGGTCGACGCCCTGCCGCTGGACCGGATCACGGAGGACGTCTCGCACGCCTGGATGCGCGACACGTCGCTCGATCCGGCCGAGAGCCGCACCGTGCCGGATGCCGACAAGGCGGACGCCTACAGCTGGTGCAAGGCGCCGCGGCTGGCCGGTCAGCCCGTCGAGGTTGGCGCACTGGCGAGACAAGCGGTCGACGGTCAGCCGTTGATCACGGCGCTGCTCGCCACTGACGGCAGCAATGTCCGCAATCGCGTGATTGCCCGACTGATCGAGACGGCGCAGCTTGCGCTTTCGATCGAGGGCTGGATCAAGGCGCTGCGTCTCAACGAGCCGTTCTGCCTGAATAGCGGCGACACGGCGGATGGCAACTTCGTTGGTCTCGTAGAGGCGGCGCGGGGCAGCCTCGGTCATTGGCTCGCGGTGCGCTCCGGCCGCATCGCGCGCTATCAGATCATCGCGCCGACCAGCTGGAATTTCTCGCCGCGCGATGCCGGCGGCATCGCAGGTCCGCTCGAGCAGGCGCTCGTCGGCACCGAGGTCGGCGCGGCCGGTGCGCGCGCTGTCGGCATCCAGCATGTCGTCAGATCGTTCGATCCGTGCATGGTGTGCACCGCGCATTGAACGCACTGCAAACGGCCGAGCAGCAGGCGGTAACGAACTTGTCGGGTGCAAAGCGCGTGATATCCGATCGTCACGCCAGACCGGGTCTTATTTGTCCTGTCGCGTCGATGTGTTCGCTCCAAGCATCTGGAATCATTGCGATTCAAATCCGGCTTTGATGCTGGCCTGCTTCTTGCTGTCTCCTCCTGTCAGATAGCGACCATAACGGTTGCCAAGGTGATCATAGGGGGAGGACTCATGGGCGCGGCGACGGAAACGTTCTACAGCGTCATCAGGCGTCAGGGCATCACGCGACGCAGCTTTCACAAGTTCTGCAGTCTGACCGCGACGAGCCTCGGCCTCGGTCCGCTGGCCGCCAGCCGCATCGCCAATGCGCTCGAGACCAAGCCGCGCACGCCCGTCATCTGGATGCATGGGCTCGAATGCACCTGCTGCTCCGAGAGCTTCATTCGCTCGGCGCATCCTCTGGTGAAGGATGCGGTGCTGTCGATGATCTCACTCGACTATGACGACACCATCATGGCGGCGGCCGGCCATCAGGCGGAGGCCATCCTCGAAGAGACGCGCGCGAAGTACAAGGGCCAGTACATTCTCGCGGTCGAGGGCAATCCGCCGCTCAACGAAGGCGGCATGTTCTGCATCGACGGCGGCAAGCCGTTCGTCGAGAAGCTCAAGCTGATGGCCGAGGACGCGATGGCGATCATCGCCTGGGGCGCCTGCGCGTCCTGGGGCTGCGTCCAGGCGGCGAAGCCGAATCCGACGCAGGCCACGCCGATCGACAAGGTGATCACCAACAAGCCGATCATCAAGGTGCCGGGTTGTCCGCCGATCGCGGAAGTGATGACGGGCGTCGTCACCTTCATCACCACCTTCGGCAAGCTGCCGGAGCTCGACCGCCAGGGCCGGCCGAAGATGTTCTACTCGCAGCGCATCCACGACAAGTGCTATCGCCGGCCGCATTTCGATGCCGGCCAGTTCGTCGAGGAGTGGGACGACGAGTCCGCACGCAAGGGCTACTGCCTCTACAAGATGGGCTGCAAGGGGCCGACCACCTACAACGCCTGCTCGACGGTGCGCTGGAACGGCGGTGTGTCATTCCCGATCCAGTCCGGCCATGGCTGCATCGGCTGCTCCGAGGACGGCTTCTGGGACAAGGGCTCGTTCTACGACCGCCTCACCAACATCAAGCAGTTTGGCATCGAGCGCAACGCCGACCAGGTCGGCATGGTCGCCGCCGGCACGGTGGGCGCCGCAGTCGCGGCGCATGCTGCGGTGACGGCCGTCAAACGGCTCGCCACCAAGCGCGACGACGCCAAACAAGATCATTAATCGAATTCAGGGCAGGCAACGATGGGCATCCAGACCCCTAACGGCTTCAATCTCGACAATTCCGGCAAGCGCATTGTCGTCGATCCCGTCACCCGCATCGAGGGACACATGCGGGTCGAGGTCAATGTCGACTCCGACAACGTCATCCGCAATGCGGTTTCCACCGGCACGATGTGGCGCGGCATCGAGGTCATCCTCAGGAACCGTGATCCGCGTGACGCCTGGGCCTTCACCGAGCGGATCTGCGGCGTCTGCACCGGAACGCACGCGCTCACATCGGTGCGCGCCGTCGAGAACGCGCTCGGCATCACCATTCCGGAAAATGCCAACTCGATCCGCAACCTGATGCAGCTTGCGCTGCAGGTGCACGACCATGTCGTGCACTTCTATCACCTGCACGCGCTCGACTGGGTCGATGTGGTGTCGGCGCTCTCGGCCGATCCGAAGGCAACGTCGACCCTGGCGCAGTCGATATCGAGCTGGCCGTTGTCGTCGCCCGGCTATTTCAGGGACCTGCAGACCCGCCTCAAGAAGTTCGTCGAGTCGGGGCAACTCGGCCCGTTCAAGAACGGATATTGGGGCAGCAAGGCCTACAAGCTGCCGCCCGAGGCCAATCTGATGGCGGTGGCCCACTATCTCGAGGCGCTCGATTTCCAGAAGGAGATCGTCAAGATCCACACCATCTTTGGCGGCAAGAACCCGCATCCGAACTGGCTGGTCGGCGGCGTGCCATGTCCGATCAACATCGACGGCACCGGTGCCGTCGGCGCCATCAACATCGAGCGGCTGAACCTGGTCTCCTCGATCATCGATCGCCTGATCGAGTTCAACGAGCTGGTCTATCTGCCCGACGTGGCGGCGATCGGCTCGTTCTACAAGGATTGGCTCTATGGCGGTGGCCTGTCCGGCAAGAGCGTGCTCGCCTATGGCGACGTTCCCGAGCATGCGAACGACTATTCCGCCAAGAGCCTGAAGCTGCCGCAGGGCGCGATCATCAACGGCAATCTGTCCGAGGTGTTTCCGGTCGATCACGCCAACCCCGACGAGATCCAGGAGTTCGTGGTTCACTCCTGGTACAAATACCCAGATGAGACCAAGGGGTTGCATCCCTGGGACGGCATCACCGAGCCGAACTACGTGCTCGGTCCCAATGCCAAGGGCACCAAGACCGACATCAAGGAGCTCGACGAGGGCGGCAAATATTCCTGGATCAAGGCGCCGCGCTGGCGGGGGCACGCGATGGAGGTCGGCCCGCTCGCACGCTGGGTGGTCGGCTATGCGCAGAACAAGGCGGAGTTCAAGGATCCCGTCGACAAGTTCCTCAGGGATCTCGACCTGCCCTTGACGGCGCTGTTCTCGACGCTCGGCCGCACCGCGGCGCGTGCGCTGGAATCGGTCTGGGCCGGACGGCAGATGCGCTACTTCCAGGACAAGCTGATCGCCAATATCAAGGCGGGCGACAGCTCGACGGCGAATGTCGACAAATGGAAGCCCGAGAGCTGGCCGAAGGAGGCCAAGGGCGTCGGCTTCACCGAGGCGCCGCGCGGCGCGCTCGCGCATTGGATCAAGATCAAGGACACCAAGATCGACAACTACCAGTGCGTCGTGCCGACGACCTGGAACGGTTCGCCGCGCGATCCGAAGGGCAACATCGGCGCTTTCGAGGCGTCGCTGATGAACACCCCGATGGCCAATCCCGAGCAGCCGCTGGAGATCCTGCGTACGATCCATTCCTTCGATCCGTGCCTGGCCTGCTCGACGCACGTCATGAGTCCGGACGGCCAGGAACTGGCCAAGGTCAAGGTCAGGTAGCACGGGAGAAGGGTCATGATGGATGCAGTTGCACGACCGCCCGAGTCGGGGACGGACATCGCCGCGATCGCGGCCGACGGCGCCGGCGAGCATGCGGTCGGCCGGCCCACGGTCTATGTCTACGAAGCGCCGGTGCGCATCTGCCACTGGGTCAACGCGTTCGCGATCATCGTTCTGATGGTCAGCGGCTATCTGATCGGGACGCCGCTGCCGACGGTGTCGGGGGAGGCGTCGGCGAACTTCGTAATGGGCTACATCCGTTTTGCCCATTTCGCGGCTGGACAGGTGCTGGCGGTGTTCTTCCTCGCCCGCATTTTCTGGGCGTTCGTCGGCAACCATCACTCCCGGCAGATCTTCTACATTCCGGTGCATCGCAAGCAGTTCTGGAAGGAAGTGCTGCACGAGATCCGCTGGTATGCGTTCCTGGAGCGTGAGCCGAAGATGTATGTCGGCCACAATCCCTTGGCGCAGACGGCGATGTTCACGGGCTTCACGCTGTTCGTGACCTTCATGATCGTCACCGGCTTTGCCCTCTATTCGGAGGGCGAAGGCATCGACAGCTGGCAGCACCGACTGTTCGGCTGGGTGTTCGCGATCTGGCCGAACAGCCAGGATGTCCATACCTGGCATCATCTCGGGATGTGGGCGCTGGTCACGTTCGTGATGGTGCACATCTATGCCGCCATTCGCGAAGACATCATGTCTCGCCAGAGCATCATCTCCTCGATGATCTCAGGCGAGCGGCAGTTCCGGGACTAGGGGGGCCGGTATGATCGACGAGAGCGGGCGCGACCGCATCCTGGTGCTCGGGATCGGCAACATTCTCTGGGCGGACGAAGGCTTCGGTGTGCGCGTGGTGGAGGAATTCCACCGCCGCTTCACTGTGCCCGACAACGTCACGATCCTCGACGGCGGCACGCAGGGCCTCTACCTCGTCAACCATGTCGAGGAGGCCGACGGCCTGATCGTGTTCGACGCCATCGATTACGGCCTTGTGCCGGGCGAGCTCAAGCTCGTCCGGGACGAGGAGGTGCCGCGCTTCACCGGTGCCAAGAAGATGAGCCTGCACCAGACCGGCTTCCAGGAAGTGCTGAGCGCCGCCGACCTGCTCGGCCGCTATCCGCGTCGCCTCGCGCTGATCGGCTGCCAGCCGCTCGACCTCGAGGATTGGGGCGGACCGCTCACCGAGCCGGTCCGTGCCCAGATCGCGCCGGCGATCGAGCAGGCCCGCGC
>JBARNF010001100.1:0-9492 GCA_049802835.1 Bradyrhizobium sp. | reverse complement strand
ACGCGCATCTGAGCGCCGGCCGGGTGCACCTCGACCAACTGGGGGATGACGACGGGTAAGGCCTCAAAAATCGCGCGGGTGATGGCTGCGCGCTCTCGAAACTCAAAATGTGGTCGGAAGGCCTGCGACTGCGTTGTGATCATCGGCACGCCGGTGAAAGCTGGTGCCGCGCGATGGGGTCTACCGGTATAACGAGCTGCATGTGATTGCCAAATCATTCCTAACTTAGGAGGTTAGGTTGATTTGATCCGTTACTCAACTACCTCCGCTAGGTTTCTCTCAAAAATCGGTGGATGCGGCAAGGCGCCGCGCTTCTGCGCATACAGCGAAGCCGGCGGAGATGGCTCCGCCGGCTTCGTCATTCGTGGATCTAGTGATCCTGCTGGGCTAGTCGTCCTCCCGGGAAAACACCCGGCGCACGCGGCCGATGAGTTCGATGTGCGCTTGTTCCGTGTCGTCCAGTCGTGTCCATTGTTGGTGGTCCGGGTGATCACTCTCAGGCTTCAGCCAATACGAACCGTCGCTGGCTTGGGTGAGCAGGCGAATAGCGTCCTCCACCATGCCGTCTTTGCGGCTGGTGTGCACGTGATAGCGCTTGCCGGCTGCGATCTCACCCGGCTTCTGTTCGACTTTGGAAAGGACAATGATGGATCGAGGCGGGTACCGCAGGTTATTCGACGGGCCTCTGATCTCGCCCGCATAGAGGGTCGAGCCGCTCAATTTCTCGTCTTCCTGCATCATCAATTCGAATTGCTCGGCCTCGGGCAATAGGCTGCTTTCGTGCCAGCGGCCGCCCTCGAAAGCATGGGTCACGGGCACGCGGATATGCCTCTTGGCGAGAGGCGCAGAAATGATTTCGGCCGGGGGCACTCCGAAGATTTCGCCGAGCATGTTCATCCACTCTTGCGAAAGTGTCGTCATTCCAAGGGCTAGCCGGTTGATTGAGACCTCGTGAACGTTCGCCTTGCTCTTGTCCCCGCGTTTGGTGGCAAGCTCCCTAACGCGCTGGGCTACCTCGCCGTAAGTCCACTTCCTTTCCTTGATGAGCGCCGCGATCCGGTTGGGGTAAACCTTCTGCTTCTTGGGTTTGCGCACGGCGGCGGGACTTTCTGCGAAGAAAATTTCGTCACTCATTTCAACACGATACTCGTTATGACCCGGGGAAGTACACAAATTTAATGAGATATTGCTGTTGACTAAATTCTAACGAATCAGGTTAGGATTGCAACGAGTCAAGCCGGAGCTTGCTTGACCGCACCGCATTTGGGGTCCGCGCCGGAATAGCCCGAGTACCGCGCGCACGGGGTTTTCACATGATTGGCCTGTTGCCGGGCGGCGAATGCGCCGTTTCCGAGGACGATGTCGGCTTGCCCGAGGTGATCGCATGATCGAGGCGATCTCTTGGGCGATAGTGGCCGCTGGCGCTCTGCTTGCTGCGTTTGGATTGGGATACGCGCACGGGCGTCAGCGGCTTGATGTGTTCGACTATCTCGACGCGCCAAACGCCACCATTGCGGTTCTTACGGAAGCCGAGTCCGGCGCCGGGAAAGTCGCGCCTGCGACGGGCGAGAGCGCAGAGCCGCGGTTTCCTCGGCCTTTTATCCCGCCGTCGATCCCCAACTGCGGCGCCTGCAAGAGCGCTCGCGACTGCTCAACGCCTGCCGTCTGCCGGGCTGCTGCTCGGCTCCAATCAACATCATCGAACTGATCGGGGGAACAGCATGCGTGCTGTTGGAAGCGCAGCGGCAAAGCTGCGGGGGAAGATTTGCGCCGCGTGGGCGGGTCCAATGACGTGCGAACAGGTCGCCCATCGCTACTCGGTGACGGAATATTTTGTTCGTCAGGTTTGGGAGGACAGCCGCAACACAGGCAGGCTGCCTGACACCCCTCGACCGCATTTCGTCGAGGTCTCCGCGCCGGAGGTGGATTTCTCCGCGCCTATCAGCTCGGCGGAGATCGCTGAAGACGAACGCGCGGCCGATGCCGCCCACGATGCCAACGTGACGTGCTCCGCGGCGCTCCTAGCCGCGCTCCGCAAGCATCACCCCGATAACGCCAAGGCGCATGACGTTCCTTGCCAGTGGTTGGCGGGCGAGCTTCGCCGCGTGCCGACCCAAGAGGAACTGCGGCGCATGCGTCATTTCAACCTCGACCGCTACTAACAGGAGCATGTGTGCCGAAACAGCAACGTAAAATTCCGTCGTTCCTCAAGGTGGCATTCTCAGGTCCCGGCCGCAATCAGGTGCGCACCCTCGACTACTTGCCCGATGACGCGCTGTTCGCGAACGTTTCCATGCCGGGCGAGACGCTCAGTTTCGCGAGCTTCAATGTCAACGCCTCCAATCCGGGCAGCATCGAGCTGTTTTGGCGGCTCATTGACGCATTCGAGACCCTGCATCGCCACGCCTTTCAGGACGGGCGCCGGGATGTAATCGAGCGCGTCAAGGACGTGTTCAACAACCCGCGTGTGCCGTCGAGCGGGGTGGGGGCGTGATGGTTCAATTCGTTGCACGCCTCCGCAAGATCGATGCCGGCGTTACCGCCTTCCGCAGCGCTTGTGCTGCCATCAAAGGACTTTGGCGCGCGATGGGAGGTGATGAGGAAGTTCTTATCACCTCTACCCTCGCCATGTTCGCCTTGCTCGCTCTGATGAGCTTCGGCGCGTACCTCGCCATGAAGGTCGAGCACGCCATCGCGGTGTTCAATCATGTTTTCGTTCTTTGAGACCCGGCCGATGTCCAAGCCGCTGGTGTACCTCGCTGGACCGGTCACGGGCGAGACCGCTTCGGCTGTCCTCGATTGGCGGCACGACATGACGAGCCGGTTAGCCCGTCGCAACATCGTGGCCATCAACCCGCTTCGCGGCCAATTGATCAACAGCGAGCGCTTTCCGCTCTACGGCGCTGATCCGTGCTTCACGGCGCAACGGGCCATTCTCGGCAAGAACTATCTCGATGTGTCGCGTTGCGACTTCGTGCTTGCCTACTTCCCAAAGCCTCCGGAGGTCGCGGAGCTGGATGAAATCCTAGACCGCATGGACGGCTTGGCAGAGCTGATTGAGGGCATGTTCGGCCCGCTGGATGAGAAAAAGCAGGCCATCGCGGATGACGTCGAGGCCCTTCGCCGCATCGCTCGCAGGGGCATTCAGCGCTCTGCCGGGACGTTCGGCGAGGTGTCGTGGACGCGGCCATTGGGCAAACCCTGCGCCATTGTCACGGATGACGACTTCGTGCGCGATCATCCTTTCACAGCGGCGCAATGCGATTGGATGCTCCCGAACTTGGCGGAAGCCGAGCGGTTAATCGTCGGCCTCTTTGCGGACTACGCCCGATGAAAATCCTTATTGGGTGTGAGACTTCCGGCATCGTGCGCCGGGCCTTCGCTGCGCAGGGGCATGACGTCTGGTCGTGCGATCTGCTGGCCTCCGAGGACGGCAGCAACAGGCACATTATTGATGACGTCCGCAACGTGATGCGGGCGGAGCGCTGGGACTTCCTCGCGGTTCTTCATCCGCCGTGCACGCGGCTTTGCAACAGCGGTGTCCGGTGGCTCTTTGACCCGCCGGGCAAGATCGGGGGCGACCACTACGGCCCGGCGCAGGTGGAAGCCTACAAGCGCATGAACCGTGAGGAGCGCTTGGCCTTCATGTGGGCAGGGCTGGAGGACGGCGCTTCCTTGTTCTCCGACTGCTGGAACGCGGACATCCCGATGGTCTGCCTCGAAAACCCGCGCATGCACAAGCACGCCAAGACGCGCATCGCGAACTATCAGGAGGCGACGCAGACGGTTCAACCGTGGTGGTTCGGCGAACCGCAGTTCAAGGGCGTGGGGCTCTACCTGCGCAATCTGCCGCCGCTCCAACCAACTAACCAGCTCGTTCCCCCGGCGCCGGGGACTGATGAGCACAAGAAATGGTCGCGGGTGCATCGCCTGCCGCCGAGCAAAAACAGATGGAAGGAACGTAGCCGTTTCTTCCCGGGGATTGGGGCCGCAATGGCGGCTCAATGGGGGCAAGCAGCATGAGCAACTATCTATCCAAGCCGGGAGACACTCGCCGCGCCGGCCGTGCCAATCCGTCTCAGGGCATGTTGCCCGTGCACCTGGAAGCCGTGGAAACCTCCGCTGCGATCGAGCTGCGATTGGGCGTCGTCACGGTCGGTGTAGTGACCCATGACGCTGGCGAGGGCTACTATTGGGCCGTCTATCTGCCAGGGCTCGAGCAAACGCCGCGGCCCGCAAACGACGCTGACAAGGCGCGCAGGGCTGTAGAGGCCAAGGTGCGCGAATGGTGCGAGGCCGCCCGCGTCATCTCGATCCGGCGGGGGCGCTGATGAGCGAAGAACCGCAACCGCCTGCGCCGGAAAGGCCCAAGGTCGAGCCTGTCACGTGGACCGTGCTCCTAGCAACCGTCAAGAACGAGACTAACCGGTACGACTTCCGCCTGAAAATCTTCCGGCAAGAGCTGGTCGAGGCGAGCCTGTCCGCTGGCGAACGCGAGAACCTGGAGCGGATCATAGCGGGCCTTGAGCGTCACGCGCAGGTGTTCGTGAAGGTTTGGGATGTCCTGTGGGCCGTCCGTTCTGATGAGCGCCTTCTGAAGCGCTTCAACGAAGTCCGCCGCGCGGAGCTGCGGGGCGTCGAACAGCAACCCGATCACGTCCAGTACGATTAACAACCCATGATCACAGACGACGCGCTGAACGCGCTCAAAGATCGCATCTCGGTTCATGCGGTTGCGAGCGAATGGGTGACTCTGCGCCGACACGGGCGGGGTTATATCGGACCGTGCCCCCTTTGCAGTGAACGGCTGCAGTCCAAGACCGCAACAAAGTTCGAAGTCAAGGGCGATCATTGGGTTTGCGCCGGCTGCAATCAGGCGGGCGATGTGATCCGGCTTGTCCAGCTTCGCGAGGGCATTGGCTTCCGCGAGGCGATCGAGCGGCTAGGTGGTGCGAAGGAAGAAGAGCCCACGCCCAAGCTCGCCCGCGCCGCTGGCAAGAGGGCTTTCGTTTCGGCTGATGGCCAGCCGATGCCGGACGTTCCTGCGCCCTACCACGCGGACACGGATCTACGCGTGGCGTGGTGCGCCGGGTGGATTGACGCTCGCAAGACCGAGGAAGCTAACGCGATCTATCGCGAGCGCGAGCGCAAGAGGCTGCAGGACGCCTTTTGGCTTCCGGCCAAGCATTGGCTCGGCACGCAGGTAGAAACTTATCTCCGAGGCCGTGGCGTGATTCTGCCGCGCAATGCGCAGGTTCGCTATCACCCGTCCATGCCGATGTTCGTGGACGGTCGAGAGGACCGGCCGACCCTGCTGCATCGTGGCCCCGCGCAATTGGCTGCGTTCTTTGACGTCGTAGGGGTGTTCCGCGGACTGCACATCACCTGGTTGGACTTGAGCGGCCCGAAGGGAAAGGCAGCAATTGTCAACCCGGAGACCGGCGAGGTGCTGCCGGCAAAGAAGATGCGGGGGACGAAGGCGGGTTGCTACCTCGACCTCGGCGGGGCGGAAAACCCCCGGCGCCTCATCGCAGGGGAGGGCATTGAGACGGTGGCGGCCGTCTGCACGGCTTTGTACCGCGCCCGCCGCGATCTGTCCTCCACGGCTTTCCGTGCTGCTGGCGACCTCGGCAACCTCGCTGGCAAGGCCTCCGCGACCCTCCCGCACCCCACCCTCAAGGATGCGGCGGGACGCACTCGCAAGGTGCCCGGTCCCGAACCGGACATGTCCTCGCAGGCGATGCCGCTGCCCGATAGCTGCACGTCGCTGGTGCTGCTCGGCGATGGGGATAGCGAGCCCTTTCTCACGCGCAACGCGCTGGCGCGAGCTTCGCACCGTCACGCCAAGGAAGGCCGAGCGATCCGGAGCGTCTTCGCGCCTGACGGAACAGACTTCAACGACTTGCTTGCGGCGCGGCGGACTGACTGATGGACTATGCTGATTATGGCGAGATCGCTGATTTGGTCGAGGGCTCCGATGTGTCATCGGCCCCCCGGTCGGCGCCGGGTGCTCCCCCAACCCCTCCGTTCGGAAGCGAGCCAAGCGATGAAACTGTCGCAGAATGCGCGGCGCTGGACAAAAGCGACACGGACAACGCCATCCGGCTGATAAAATACTTCCCGGATCAGTTGTTGGTGATGCAGGCGGCTGGTGTGGACGGTGGTGACAAGCTGGTGTGGTCCGGCAAGCATTGGGATATCGACGGCGGGGAAGCCGGCTTCATCCTCCGGGCGCAACAGGTGGGCAACTACATCCAGCGGGAAGCCATCTTGGCCAGTGCCACGGATGAGGAAAAGCAGCGGATCGATGCTGCGGTGACCATCGCGGATGAAATGTATGAGCTGAAGGGCATTGTCTCGGCCAAGCGCACGGCCGAACAGCGGAAGCGATTGGACGTGATCTCGTCTGTATTCAAGGCGGGTAAAAAGGCCCGCGAAAAGGTCGCGGCACGCGCTGAAAGGCACATTGATTTCGGGGTGCAGTCCAAGGATTCGGGCCGCATTGCAGGCATGATCAAGCAGGCGGTGGTGCGCCTCCGCAAGCCCATTGAGGAGTTCAACGCCTCGGCGCTGTCGGTGGCCACCTTGACGCACACCTTGGTGTTCCATCAGGAGGGGGATTTGGACTGTCCTGATCCGAATGTGAAGCGCTACACCGCGTGGGTCGAGGCTCGGAAGGGCCATCGGCAGGACGATTACATCACGGCGCTGGTGCCTGTTAGCTACAACAAGAAGGTCAAGGCCCCGAAATTCGAAGCGTGGATAGAACAGATGATGCCGGACGCGGAGACGCGCCGGACGCTGCAACAATTTTGCGGTTGCTCGATCCTCGGTATCCCGCTGCAATATTTCATGTTCCACTACGGCGAGGGCGCAAACGGCAAATCCGTGTTCCTGGAAATGCTCGTGCGGCTGCTTGGCAAGTCATTCGCTGTGGGCCTGCCTACGGAAAGCATCGTCGGCGGTGGCGAGCGTGCTGGCGGTAGCGCGTCGCCCGATATCATCCGATTGTTCGGCAAGCGCATGGTGCGCGTGCTGGAACTGCCGGAGGGCAAGCCGCTGCAAAGCGAGCTGATCAAGAAATTGACCGGTGGCGAGGAAATCCCGGTCCGGACCTTGTTCAAGGGCTATATCGACTTCATGCCGCGAGCCAAGCCGCACATGTCGGGGAACGGCCTGCCGAAGATCCTCGATACCTCGAACGGCATTTGGCGCCGAATGCTGTTCGTGAAGTGGCCTATCATGATCGCGGAGGAAGATCGCCGCGACCCGGAGGTGATGGTATCGGAATTTCTGGCGGAGGCGTCGGGGGTGTTCAATTGGCTTTGCGAGGGCGCGTGTGACTTCCTCCGGGGCGGGTCAATCTACATCGCGCCCAAGGTGAGGGCAGACGTGCAGGCCTACAGGCGCGAGATGGACCGGGTGCTCCAGTTCGTCGAAGATTGTCTTGAAAAATCACCGGGCGATGAGATACAGGGGGCTGTTTTGTTTGCCGAGTTCAAGAATTGGTGCGCGGCCAACAACAAGAATGAGATCAGCCTTACGCGATTTGGCCGCGACATTAAGCGCCACGTCGAGAGCGAATCCAAGCGGACGGTCCGTTACCTCAATGTCAAATTGAGAGATGACCGGGTGAAGGCAACCGAGGCGCAGCTGGCTGCCGCTGAAGAACGCCGGAAGTCCACAAAGGACGATGACGCAGTGCTGTAGCAGCAGATGTCATCAGGGTGTTGCCAAATGGCAACCGAGGGTTTGCGAGGGTTTGCGAGGGTCTACGACAAACCCTCGCGCCAAATAGCCGAGTCAAACCAATCACTTCCAGAAACGTGCGAGGGTTGCGAGGGTTTTAGCCCCGCGCGCACGTATAGGAAAAAAATAATCTCTACATGCGCACCCGTATCTGCCTCGGGTCTTCTTAGAGATTTTTTTTCTTCCTATATGCGCGCACGTCAAAAACTATCGCAACCCTCGCAGAACTATTAGTTACGTGTATTAAGTGCATGTAACTGAAAGAGAAATAAAACGCGATAGTTTGACCATCAACTATCGCAAACCCTCGCAAACTATCGGTTGCCAAAAGGCAACACATTGGGGAACGCGATGAAAAAGACCGTTTGCATCGAAAAGCTCTTGAGCTGGGCAATCCGTGATGAGCTGCCCAAGGGTCAAGCCGTGACTGCCTCGGCCTGGGATGTCATCTCGCAATTCGGCGCCCTGGGCACGCGGGTGCAAACGAGCGGCTACTATGGCGACGGCATGGGGATGGTCGCGGGCGAGCCCGATGATGATGCGCTCGTTGTCGCGGCTGCTGTGAAGGCGCTGGAGCGTGATGCATCGTTCACGGACCTTCCGGACGTCCTCGCGCTGTTTGGCGAGCTGGAGCCCATCGCAGGTGACGCGCCGGGCCTTATGATGCTGGCGACGTTCGATCCGCAAGCGCTGGTGCTGTCCAACACCACGATGGGCACGCGGCCGAAATGGTCTTTCCCGCACCCGACGCCACGACAACAGTTTGCCCCGACCATGGGCAGGCCGCGCGCGATCGTGCATGGTACGGACAGGGATGGGCACCTGGTCGAGCTGAAGCCCTCGCGCAAGACCGGCAAGTATCCGCTGGCGATGTCTCCGCGCTCGCCCCTCCTGTGGCATGATCCGAGCCTGTTGCATGTGGCCGAGTGTCGAGCCGAGTGGGTGACGTGGCACAGAGCGTTGAACAGATTGGCAGCGCGGCTTGCTGGTGCATTAAAATCGTTTGAGCCTGCCCCGACAACTCTGCCGCTGATGCCGTGGCTCCACCGGGCTCCCGTGGCCCGTGTGATCGCTGGTCGGGATTTGTCCGATGCGCCGGGTGTGGATCGAGGGCTTATGCCTCAACGAAATATCTTCGCTGGTCCGCCCGTGGAATCGTCCATTGAGGCCGAAACGATGCGGTCCTATGCCGCCGCGAGCCGCACAAAAAGGAAAAAAATCTTTGCAACATAAATACTTACGAGAAATTTTCGCAGCCTCCATGGCGGAGGGGGTGAAGTATTGACATAACCCCGGACGTTCCAAAAGCACTCAAGAACAAATCACCCGCTGACCACCAATCGGCGGGTGTCGCTTTCCTACCGAGGACAGGCCAATGAAGTAGTTTGCCTCTGTTCTGCATCTGGCGGCCGAGCGCGCAATCTCGGCATTGATGGACTACCCGGCGCCATAGGGCGCGCACCATAGCAACCCCAACCTTTGGGCACTGTTGCATCCTACTGATGACGCAATGCGATACGCTGCCAAGTAATCCGACGATGAACGGCTCAATCGCAACCAACCCTGACGAGCGATCTATCGTACGATCGAAAAAGCCGCGAGCATGCAGGGCCGCTGTGATCCTGTCGACCATCCAGGGGCGTAACGCCGGGAAGCTAATTCGAGGCGTGGCCGCCTATTTGTACGTTCGGGTTCGCCGATAGAATGTCCTCGCGACGTTACTCTCGTCGGCCTCTTTAGTAC
>JBARNF010001099.1:0-3718 GCA_049802835.1 Bradyrhizobium sp. | reverse complement strand
CTGTTTGGATCGTGCACCACCCCCTTGTCGTGGGCGTGCGTGCTGCTGGCCCGGACGTGCCTGTTGCTGAGGTCGTGCGCGTTGTTGAGGTCGCGCGCCGCCTTGTTGCCGTTGTGGCGGCCTGTGCGTCTGCTGTGGGCGGGATCGTTGTTGTGAGCCTGCATGCCGACGTTGTTGGGAGCCTGCCTGACGGCGCCGCTGATCGGCCGGCCGGCTCGTGACAGGACGTTCCGGGCGGACGGCAGGCCGCTCTGTTGGGCGTTCCGGACGCGCGGCGGGACGTTCGGGCCGGCCCACGCCGGGACCTTCAGGCCGATTTCCCGGCCGGTCAGGCCTGCCTGTACCCGGACGGTCAGGCCTGCCTGTACCCGGACGGTCAGGTCTGCCTGTCTCGGGTCCGTCAGGCCTCCCCGTGCCCGGACGATCGGGCCTGCCTGTACCTGGACGATCGGGGCGAACCCCCGGCCTGTCAGGTCCGCCTGCACCTGGGCGGTCAGGTCTGCCTGCACCGGGACGGTCGGGTCTGCCCGCGCCAGGTCGATCTGGCCGAGGGCCGGGACGATCCGGGCGCCAGACGCCAGGAGGCCGTGCGCCCGGGCGGAGCGGAGGACGCCAATTCGGCGGTGGCGGCTGCCATACCGGCGGACTGATCCAGACCTGGTTCCAGCCGCGATTATTCCAGCCCCACCGGTTATTCCAGGTCGAGCCGACAAGCACTCCAGTGCCGAAGATCAGTGCGCCGGTCAAAGCGCTCGTGAAAACAGCAGAGGAATCGTAAACCGGCACATAGATCCGCTCTGGATTGGCAGGCGCGATGTAAATAATTCTTGATCCGCTTTCCTCGCGCGATGTCACCACTTGCTCCGGCGTGGATTTGAGATTGCCGACATTTTCAGCTTTAGCGCGCAGCATCTGGATAACGTTCGCCACATCTTCGGGCTGCGACGAGAACGCCATGCCAAGCGACTCGGTCCAATCGAGATGGTCGGAAAGCATCTGAATGACGTCGGGGAAGCGTGTCAGTGCCTGCACCGATGAATCCCAGGGCATCCCGTCGACTTTCGTGAAGTCGTTCTGTTTGACGGCATCTGAATTGTCGACGATCCAACGATCGGCCTGAACGATCTGCAGCGGGAATGCACTTCCGGTCAGAACAAGTGTGAGCAAAGGGTCGGGGTACAGTGCGATCGGTCCCAGCAGATACTCCAGATCTGTCAGCGAATAGATTTTTGTCTGCGACTGTGCAGGCGGTTGCGGACGAGGCGTCTGCGCATCCTGCGCGAAGCCTGGCTCGATGGTCGTCCATGCAACAAGGATGGCGATTGCGATTCTGGAAATGTGCCCCGTGCAAAAACGCCTTCTGTCTTTGTTCAAATCGCTCTCCTGGCGGCTGCGCTAAGTAACCTCTCGTCCGCGATCGATGCGAACGGCCCGTCGGGGGCGATCATTAGCTTTTTTGCGGGAGAAGAGTGTATTGGACCTAGGGGCTAGTCCGCCTCCTTCACAGCGGACTGAAATACCGACCGCCGCCGGGTCGCCGCGGCTTCGCCTTCCGTGCAACACTTTTAGGCTGCGTGCTTTGCGCTCTTCGTATTCTTGGGTTCCGTCAAACGCACCGCGAGGACCCACGCGAGCCAGAGGATGGCGAAGAACAGCGTCAATGAAACCGTAAGACTGGCGGCCGGAAAAATCCGATCCAGCACCAGACCAATCGCAACTGTAATTGTCTCAGCAACCAGGACAATCAAAGTATAGACCACCATGATCCACATTGGGTTGGCTCTGCATTTGGTGGTCGCCCCTGAAAAATGTGTACGACGGCCTGCACCGCGGCGAACGTAAATTGAGCATTAATTCATGCCGACATTTGCGCGGGCTGGCGTGGATTGCCGATTTTGACTACAGCTGACTGAGCAGTGTCCGAGCGGGAACCCCGCCGCGGCTTCACCGGTCCCAATTGGGAGTCTGCCATGTTCTCAGTAGACCAAGTCGTTGTTTGGATCGTCGTCGGGCTGCTCGGCGGCGCCCTCGCCGGGGCATTGATGACCTGGGATCGCAGCGGTTACGGCCTGTGGCGAAATCTCGCACTGGGCCTTGCTGGCGCGATTATCGGCGGGTTGCTGTTCCGCATATTCGGGATCTGGCCGGGTCTCGACAAGATCGCCATCTCGCTGCGCGACATTGTTTCCGCGGTTGTTGGCTCGCTCCTCGTGCTCGCCGCACTCTGGCTGTGGCGCAAGTTCGGGACCTCACAGGAAAATATATGATTGCGGTTGGCGGTGCGTCTTTCCTGTCATGACTTGAGCGGTTCTAGCCATCCCTTAACGCGCCACTCCCGAACCGCTACGATGTCGTGTTTCGGGGGCGGTTATGAAACGGCGCAAGACAGGCAAATCAGCAAAGTCGCGAGGCCGCAAGGCCTTGAAGCGCGGCGCGGGGGCGTCGGCGCGGCAGCGCGGCTTGCCCAAAACCAAGGAGGTGAGTGCCGCGCGGTTTCGCCGCGAGCGCGACGAGGCGCTGGAGCAGCAAGGGGCCACCGCGGAGGTGTTGCGAGTCATCAGCGCGTCGCCCGACGACCTTGAACCGGTGTTCGACGCTATTCTGGAAAACGCCACGCGGCTTTGCCACGCCCGGTTTGGTACTTTGAACCTTTATGACGGCGAGGCCTACCACAGTGTCGCTCTGCATAATCCGCCGCCTCAATTCGTCGCGCGAAAAGGGGAGGTTATTCGTCCGCATCCGGAAAGCGGACTCGCCTATGTCGCCCGTACCAAAAAGGTTGCGCACATCGACGATATTCGGACTCGCCGGCCTTACCTGGAAGGGGACAAAGCGGTCGTCGGTCTTGCCGACCTTGGCGGAGCACGCACGCTACTGATCGTCCCGCTGCTGAAGCAAAGCAAGTTGATCGGTACGATCTCGATATACCGGCAGGAAGTGCGGCCGTTCACCGACAGGCAGATCGAGGTGGTCAAGAATTTTGCGGCACAAGCAGTCATCGCCATCGAGAACGCGCGGTTGCTCAGCGAATTGCGCGAGTCATTGCAGCAACAGACGGCCACCGCGGACGTGCTCAAGGTCATCAGCCGCTCGCCCGGCGAGCTTGAACCCGTGTTTCAGGCAATGCTGAAGAATGCGGTGCAAATTTGCGGCGCAACTTTTGGAATGCTGTTTCGCTACGATGATGCTTCATGGCGTGCTGCCGCGATGTTCGGGGTACCTCCGGCATTCGCCGATTTTTGGCACCGCGGACCTCAGCGACCGAGTGCACGCACCGCTTTAGGACGTATTGCTCAGACCAGACAAACGGTTCATATCGCCGATGTCACCAAGGAGCCCGCCTATATCCAGGGCGAACCCATATTTGTCGCGGCGGTCAATCTTGGGAAATTCCGGACGATCCTCAATGTGCCCATGCTCAAGGACAGTGAGCTCATTGGTGCTCTCGCGATCTACCATAAGGAGGTGACGCCATTTACCGACAAGCAGATTGATCTGTTGACGAGCTTCGCGTCCCAGGCCGTGATAGCGATCGAAAACACGCGTCTCCTCAGCGAACTTCGCGAGTCTTTGCAGCAACAGACGGCCACCGCCGACGTGCTCAAGGTCATCAGCCGCTCGACCTTCGACCTTAAGAGCGTCCTGGGTACGCTCACCGAATCCGCTTCCCAGCTTTGTCAGGCCGAGAAAGGCGCGATTTTCGAGAAAGACGGCGATC
>JBARNF010001098.1:0-8883 GCA_049802835.1 Bradyrhizobium sp. | reverse complement strand
CGCTGGCGCGGCCTGGGTCGCCGGCTTCGGTGCGGCCGAGCGCGTCGAGGCCGTCGGCTCGGGTGACATGATGCTCACCGGCGGAGTATTCGCGGAACTCGGGAACTCGGCATTGGTCGGCTTGCCGGGCGGCGGGGACGACGGCGCCAGCCCCGCAAAGGTTCCGGTCGTTTGCTGCGCCTGGGACGGCGCATTCCACTGCGACGCGTAGCGTGTCACCAGCCCCTCGTAGGTCCGGCCTTCCATGTTGTTGACCAGTTGCTGGCGATCGGCCACCGCCCGGAACATCACGCAATCCGTGGGCGTGCAGCGGTCGCGGGTCAGCAACACGTAGGCCATCAGCCCGTAGCGGTCGCGCTCCACGGCGCGGCGCAATGCCAGCAGTTCCGCAGTCATCACCTTGTTGGCGGCCGCGATGTCCCCCACCTGAGACAGGCGGCTCAGCATGCCTGCGGCATAGCTCACCGCAGCCGCGGTCATCTCCGGCGAGCCGAACAGGCTCCTTTCGCAGTTCGACAGCACCAGGTCGCCGGCCAGATCATCCACACAGGCCAAGGCGGGCGGCGAGAAGCCGACCGAGGCGGTCGTCGCGGGATCCCCGTTGGCGCCGCGCTGGCCGGGGTCCTGGCTCCGCAAGATCGACGCGACCGCAATCCCGACCCCCAGCAAGGTGATGACGGTGAGGGCGCCGTTCGCGACCGACTTCTCGGCCCTGATGAGCGTGATCAGCACGATCAGCGCAAAGAAGCTGGCAGCCGCGACGGTGAGCCACATCGGAAAAGCCGGCGAGTTCAGCAGTTGATCGAACGAGGAGGGCCAGGTCGAGTTCATGCGCACTGATTCCTGACGACGAGGGCCGACCAAAACGACCATGAGAGCGCCCGGCCATGGGACGTCCGTGAAACGATCATCATATCCAAATGATCACCCGATCCATTGCCGCCGCATCCCCGACAATAAGACGATTCCATGTGCCAGCCGACACAGGATGGTGCCGAGCTACCCGCTATCCCCAAGAGGGATCAAGAGGGATCGCGCAGCCCTCCGCTGCGCCACCCGCCCGCGCCCTCGTGGCAGCTGGCATCCTCCGTCGTCGACATCTGACCGGCCGCGTCCGCCGACGCGGCAGGCCGTCTTCAAGACAAGGCCAATTGGCTTTCCCTGGCAACCCGCTCAAAGGCTTCCGTCGAGCTTTTGATCCGGTATTGGCAATCGTCTCCTTCCGTCGGAAGCTGGCGGATGATCTCGTAGGTGCCATTGGCTGCCGGACGCGAGACATTGCTCGCGGTGAAATAGACAATCGTCCCAATGGGGAACTTGTGTTTCAACGCCCTCTCCTGCTCGCATGCCGGCAAGAGCCCCTTGGTCCCGCTGCCCGGGCCGGCGAGTCTTTAATAAATGTCACGCGTATAGCATGCCGCCGCCCTCCCTGGCCAGCGGCCTCACGACATGGCAAACGCCCAATCGTCAAGAGAGTTCAACAGGATAGGCGGCCAAAAATCGGCTCCTGGGCGGTCCGCCGGCCAGCCGCGATCGTCAGGCGTTGTGCGGCAGCTTGCCGTCGGGGCTCGCATGGTCGATGGCCCGCGGGAGCTGCTCGGCAAGGATCTGGGACAGCTGGTCGATCGGCACGTTGAACTTCGCCGCGAGCTGCCGGACCATGTCGCTGCCGAGCACCTGCTGGAGCTGCTCCGCCGAAATCGGGAGATTCTGGCCGTTGCCGAGCCAGGATTTGACCTCGGCGCCGAGACCAGCCTGCTCGAGCTTGGCGACGATCGCGTTCAATCCTCCTTGGCCACCTTGGCCGAACACCTCGTTCAGCACCGTCGGCAGGACAGCTGCTTCGAGCTGGCCAAGAGCGCCCTGCAGGGCCGGCGAATTGCGCAACGTATCGAACAGTCCCATGGATGATCTCCGAAGCTGACGAGCTTGCTTGCAACAGGAAGGTCTGAGGTTCGCCGCGTCAAGCGGCGGGGCCGACCGCGATCCCACTCAGACCTTCTCGACCCGGTCGATGATCCAGTTTTCCGCAAGCCCGTCCTTCACCCAGGCGGCAAAGGCCGGCAGCGCCATCATGGTGTCCATGTAGCCGCGGGTCTCGGCCGCAACAGGAATCGCGAACGTATGAAGCCGCGTGACCACGGGAGCGAACATCGCGTCCGCCGCGCCGAAGCGGCCGAACAGGAACGGACCGCCGTAGCGCACGCGGCAGTCGCGCCAGATCTCCTCGATCCGGGCGACGTTGGCCGTGGCATCCGCGGACAGCTGCACCGGCCGCACCGGCCGGTGCAGGTTCATCGGGCATTCGTTGCGCAAGGCGGGGAAGCCGGAGTGCATCTCGGCGGAAATCGATCGGGCATGGGCGCGTGCGCCCGCCTCGCTCGGCCAGAGCCCCGCCTGCGGAAAACGCTCGGCGAGGTATTCGATGATCGCGAGCGAATCCCACACCGTGATCGCGCCATCGATCAGGATCGGCACCTTGCCGGCGGGAGAATGGCTCACGATGCGCGCCTTGTCGGCGGGATCATCCGTGTAGAGCGGGACGACGATCTCCTCGAAGGAGATGTCGCAGCCGCGCAGCGCCAGCCACGGCCGCATCGACCAGGAGGAATAGTTCTTGTTGCCGATCACCAGCGTCAGGGTCATGTCGGACCATCTCCGTATTCAAGGCCGGGATTCAAGGCCTGGGCGGGCCGCTCGATCTCGACCATCAGCCCATGTCGTCAGCCCATGTCGTCGGCGAGGCATACAGGATGACGGGCCGCTGCGTCGACAGCCATGCGACGACGCGACGGCCCCGCATGGCATCCACGATCAGCCGCCGAAATCCTGCGGTCTGAACGACATCTCCAGCACCTTCCACTCTCCGTAGCGGTCCGGCGGCAGCATCGAATAAGGCTGGCAGGCATCGAGCGCGGCGACCACGCTCTGCTTGAGTTGCAGCGCTTTCTCTGCCTTTTCCGGATCGGAAGGTCCGCCGAGCAGCTCCGGCTCCGCCGCAAGTCGGCCGTCGGGCCTGATTGCAACGACGAGTTTCACGAACACATCGTCCGAACGTGACAGCGAGGCCGGAAGGCGTGCGCAGGTCCTGAAGCGCTGACGGAGCGCAGCATCCAGATCTCCCGCCAAGGCCTTCGTCGCGTTCGACCCAACCTGCTTGTCGTCTGGACCGATGCCGGTCGGCAGCGGCGCCAGCGGCTCAGGCAGCCCAAGCCGCACGCCGTATTTCACCGTGATGTCCGGCTCGGGGGGCACATAGCTCGGTGCAGGAACCGGAGTCGGCGTCGGCATCGCCCTGGCGACAGACTTGGTGTCTGATTTGGCTTCGGGCTTGGCTTCTGACTTGGCGGCCGACTTCGCCGCCGCTTTCGGTGATGGCACGGGCGATGGCTGCTGCTGCGCCGGCGATGGAGATGGAGACGGCGGTTTCGATGCCTCCTTGGCCTCCTGCGGCGGCTGCGCAACGGGCGGCGCAGCGGCTGCCGGTGACGGGCTCAGTGCCGGCTGCGGCAGCGTCAGCTCGGGCGACGGGGACGGCGTGGCGACCGGCTCCGGCGCCTTCTGGGGCTCGTCGGCGTCGACGATGTCGACCGCAACCTCGTCAGGTCTCGGGATGTCGTATGGGCGCACCGTGGTCGAGACCACGATCCCGCCGGCGATCAGAAAATGCGCGAGCACGGATGCGGCGACGCCCCAACGTATGAACTGCCAACGTTCCATGCTGCTTCATTGCGCCCGCTCGCGGCCTGGCGCGTGCGGCTCGGCCATTGTCGCGGCGATCATCGCCAAGGGGTGGGTGCGGGCCACCTGCCCGCTCCGATCCCTCTAGCATAGCGGCACGGGCGCCGCCCTCAATCCCATTTCGGCGCAAAGGCGAAGCTGGTCATCCGTCCCTCCGGGCTGGCCATTGCGAAGATGTCGGCCATGTCCTGTTCGGACAGGGTGAAGTCGAACACGTCCAGGTTCTCGGACAGCCGTTCGATCCGCGACGTCCGCGGAATCGCAACGACGTTCTGCTGCATCAGCCAACGCAGGCAGATCTGCGCCAGGCTCTTGCCATGGGCGTGGCCGATCCGCGTCAGCGTGGGATCGTTCTTGATCTTGCCCTTGGCGATCGGACTGTAGGCGACCATCGCCAGGCCGTGCCGTGCGCAGGCCTCGCGGACCTTGGTCTGATCGAGATAGGGATGATACTCGACCTGATTGCACACCAGCGGCTCGGGCGAGGCCGCCACCGCCTCGTCGAGCAGGGCCACCGTGAAATTCGACACGCCGATGTGGCGCGTGAGCCCAAGCGCCTTGGCGTGCGCCAGCGCTCCGAGCGTCTCGGCCAGCGGCACGTGAGAATTGGGCCAGTGCAGCAGCAGCAGATCGACCTCGGAGACGCGCAGGCGGACCAGGCTCTCCTTGGTCGAGCGTTCGAGGTCATGGGGCGCGAAATGCGTCGTCCACACCTTGGTGGTCAGGAACACCTCGCTGCGCCTGACACGGGACGCGCGCAGGCCCTCGCCGACCTCGTGCTCGTTCTCATAGACCTGCGCGGTGTCGACGTGCCGGTAGCCGAGCGTGAGCGCCTGCTCGACGATCCGGGTGCAGGTGCGTCCGCGCAATTCCCAGGTTCCCAGACCGAGAGCGGGAATCCTGGCACCGTTGGCCTCGATCATCAGCATGGCCGCGCACTCCAGACCGCGTGCAACATTATGCACGCCGCACGCGTAGCGTGCCACGCGCGAGCCGTTTTTGGCTTAAGTCTTGGCTAAGGCCGCAAACACGGTATCGGGCGCGTGGGCGATCACGGTCAGCAAGGCGCGCGCCGGGCCGCGCGGCATGCGCTTGCCCTGCTCCCAGTTGCGGATGGTCTCGACCGGCACGCCGAGCTTGGCGGCGAATTCCTGCTGGGTCAGGTGTGCCCGGCGCCTGAGATCGCGCACTTCGAGGCGGTCCGTTGCAGCGCCGGCCGCGGGCGCCAGCGGGAATTCCCGGCCATCACGCAGCTCAACGATCCGTCCATCTGCCTTCAGCCGCAAACGTTGCATGGTCCGACTCCGTCTCGCGACGCACTCTGGCCGAACCGCGTTAAGGCCGGATTAACGATATAAGTCTTTCAGGCGCCGGGGTTATTTCAAGCCGAACCAGAGCGTCGCAATGCTGAGGAACGAGAAGAAGCCGACCACGTCGGTCACCGTGGTGACGAAGGTCCCGGAGGCCACCGCAGGATCGGCGTGCATCCGTTCGAGCACCATCGGGATCAGGATGCCGCCGAGGGCGCCGGCCACGAGGTTCGACATGATGGCTAGTCCGATCACGACGCCGAGCCCGGGGGCCTTGAACCAGGCCACCGCGGCAATGCCGGTGATCAGCGCGAAGGCGATGCCGTTGACGAGCCCCACCAGCGCTTCGCGCATCACCACGCGCGTCGCATTGCTCGGTCCGAGCTCGCGCGTCGCCAGCGCGCGCACGGCAACCGTCATGGTCTGCGTCGCAGCGTTGCCGCCCTGGCTCGCGACGATCGGCGCGAGCACGGCGAGCGCCACCATCTGCTCGAGCTGTCCCTCGAACAGGCCGAGCACCGAGGAGGCCAGGAAGGCGGTGGCAAGATTGACCAGCAGCCAGTTGAAGCGGCCCTTGGCGATGGTCCAGACGCTGTCGGAGAGTTCCTCGTCGCGCGACACGCCGCCGACCGCCTTGAAATCCTCGTCCGCCTCCTCCTCGATGACGTCGACGATGTCGTCGATCGTGATGACGCCGACCAGCCGGTTCTCGGCATCGACGACCGGAGCTGCGACGAGATTGTACTTGCCGAACAGCCGCGCCACCTCGGCGAGATCGTCGGCGACCGTGACGCGGCGGCGGTCCTCGTCGATCAGCTCGGCGAGCGGCACCGGGCGGCGCGACCTCAGCAGCGCATCGAGCGATACCGCGCCCTGCCAATGCCGGAAATCATCGACCGCGTAGATCTCATAGAACCGCTCCGGCAGATCCGGGGTCTCGCGCATGTAGTCGATCGCCTGGCCGACCGTCCAGGCCGGTGGAACCGCGATGAACTCGCTCTGCATGCGCCGGCCGGCGGAGCCTTCGGGATAATCGAGGCTGCGTTCGAGGACGTGGCGTTCCGACGGCGGCAGGCGTTCGAGGATCTCCTCCTTGTCCTGTTCGTCCAGGCCTTGCAGCAGTTCGACGGCGTCGTCCGACTCCAACTCGCGGACGCCCTCGGCGACGGTGGCGGGCTCGAGCTCTTCGAGGATCTCCTCGCGGACGGCGTCGTCGACCTCGTTCAGCGCCGAGAAATCGAAGTCGGTTCCGGTCAGTTCGACCAGGCGGACCCGGTCCTCCGGCGCGAGCGCAGCGATCAGGTCGCCGAGGTCCGCCTCGTGCAGTTCGGCGACCTCGGCGCGCAGGAACGCCTCGTCCTCGGCGGCAATGGCGGCTGTGATGGCCTCGATGAATTCCGGGCGGATCTCGCCGGATTCGGTGCGCATCGCCGCGCGATCGGGTAGAGTTGGATCGGCCTGGGCAACGTCCGACGTCTCGTTCATGACGTGCCTCGCGAGCCTGATTTCAGAGCAACTGGTCTGATTTGTGGTTTCACGCATTACATAATCGGCAACAGCGAGCGCAACGGGAAAAGATGCGTCTGATCCGGCTGATGACAGGATGGGTAAACGGAGTCGGCCTCGCGGCCGCGCTGCTCGCTGCGCACGGCGCATTCGCCGCACCGGCCGGCTGTCCGCGCGAAGGCACGCTCGGCACCTCGCGCGTCCTGAGCGTGGATCCGAAGCAGTATCCGCGCATCGGCCTGAAGAGCTTTCCCGATACGCTGCCGCTGCACGACGGCGAAGTGGTGCTGACCTTCGATGATGGTCCCTCGCCGCCGATGACCAACAAGGTGCTCGCAGCGCTCGCCAAGGAATGCGTGCGTGCGACCTTCTTCATCGTCGGCCAGCCGGGCTCCGGCCGTGCGGCGCTGGTGCGGCGGATCGCGGCCGAGGGCCACACCGTCGGCCATCACAGCTTCACCCATGCGCATCTCGCGCACATCACCCCTGAGCAGGCGGTCGAGGAGATCGATCGCGGCATCGCCGCCGACGAGATGGCGCTCAACGGCGTCGAGACCACGACGCCGTCGACGCCGTTCTTCCGCTTCCCCTATTTCGAATCGACACCGGCCGAGCTCGATCTGCTGCAGTCGCGCAGCATCGCCGTGTTCGGCGCCGATTTCTGGGCCAGCGACTGGAACCCGATGTCGCCGCAGCAGACGCTGAAGCTGCTCACCAGCCGGCTGAACCAGGCGCGCAAGGGCATCATCCTGCTGCACGATCCGCAGCCGCGCACGGTCGCGATGCTGCCGGCGTTCCTGCGCTATCTCAGGGATCACGGATACCGCGTGGTCCATGTGGTTCCGGCCAAGCCGGAACAACACAGCGAGAGCCCGGCCGGCGTGGCGGTGACACCGCACGAAGGTGGTTAATCGGCCGTTCAGGGCCGATGTTTACCTTGACTGTCGCTCCTGTAGCGAATCGCTTCTCTTGCAATCCGGCAACAGCCGTGGGCAAACCGGAATGCGGATTGATGTCATGTCGCGGCGCTCGAACATCCCTGCTATGCCTTGTGGGTCGCTTGCCCGGCTGCGTGGCTGCGACACATCATGGACCATGGAACAGCCTGGCCGAAACCAACCCGGCCATTGATAGAGAATGTAGGCAGCGTGATGCGTGATCGCGGGTGGGCTTGCGTCGGACGGCCATCATGGCTCTTGTTGCTGCTGGGCGTCCTCGCAGGCCTCGGATCGGGCGTCGGCTCATCACGCGCAGCGGAGGCCGATTGTCCCGGCCACCCCAACGCGCTCGGCACATCGAGGACTCTGGTCGTCGATCCGCGCGAGCATCCGCGGGTTGGCGCGATGCAGTACAAGGAGACGCTGCCGCTGCGGGATCACGAGGTTGTGCTCACCTTCGACGACGGTCCGCTGCCGAAATACAGCAACCAGGTTCTGCAGATCCTCGCCGACCAATGCGTCAAGGCGACGTTCTTCACGATCGGCCGCCAGGCCAAGGCCGATCCCGAAGGCGTGCGGAAGCTCGCGGCCGCGGGCCAGACCATCGGCACGCACAGCCAGAACCATCCGCTGAGCTTCAACCGGATGACGCCGGACCAGGTCAAGCCCGAGGTCGATCAGGGCATCACCTGGACCTCGGCCGCGCTGACCGATCCGTCCGCACTGTCGCCGTTCTTCCGCGTGCCCGGCCTGTTGCGCGGCGACGCCGTCGAGAGCTACGCGGCCTCGCTCGGCCTGCAGCTCTGGAGCGCGGATTTTCTGGCCGACGACTGGCGCAGCATTTCCGGCGGCAAGGTCTATGAGCTCGCGATCAAGCGGCTGGAGGCGCGCGGCAAGGGCATCCTGCTGCTGCACGACATCCATGCGCGCACCGTTGCAGCGCTTCCGAAGATCCTGGCCGAACTGAAAGCCAAGAACTACCGGATCGTGCACGTCGTGGCCGCCACGCCCGACCGGCCGGCGACGCCGACCGAGCCGGAGGATTGGCTCGTGCACCGGCCGTCGGACGAGACACCGATCGCGCGGTGGCCCGCGATTACACCCACCGACCTCTCCGGCGCCGACACCAACGCCCGTGCCGCGCTGGATGATTTCGGTCATCTCGAGGTGCCGCCTGCGCCCTCGCGCACCCTGCAGAAGCCGGCATGGCCGCGTCCCGCGCCCGCATCGCGGATCGCCAATGCGCCACGTTCCAAAGCTTCGGCTTCGGTTACCAAGGCTTCAATGCCCAACGCTTCGATCGCCACCGCTCCGGCGCTCCCGGCGCCATCGGCCGATCTGTTCGCCTGGCCGCCGGCCGCGCCGCTGTCGGCGCAGCGGCGCCAGGT
>JBARNF010001097.1:0-1685 GCA_049802835.1 Bradyrhizobium sp. | reverse complement strand
CAAAATGGCTTCGCCATTTTGCGCGCGAATGCCCCGGAATGACGGCCTGGGGTGTCGGGAGCGGCGAGCGAAAAACTGAAATCAGTTCAGCCCAGACTCATTCCGCACTCCCTAAGACCTCAGCTTCCGCGCCCTCCTTGCACCCGCCGCTGTCGCGTCGATCGCCGGCTGCGGCCCTTCCGAGGCCTGCTTCATCAGCGGATCATCGGCGATGAAATCGATGAAGGTGCGGACCTTGGCCGAGAGATATTTACGGCTGGGATAGACCGCCATCAGCGGCGCCCTGATCGTCAGCGCCTCCGGCAGCACCGTCTCGAGTCGTCCCGCGGCGAGGTCGTCGGCCATCAGCCATCGCGGCAGCACCGCCATGCCCATGCCGGCGACGGCGGCATGGTGCAGCAGCGTCTCGTTGCCGCTGATCAGCACGTCCTTGAAGGCCAGCACCACCTCGCCCTCCGGACCGGACAACGTGACCG
Source organism: Bradyrhizobium sp. (assembly GCA_049802835.1). Classification (GTDB taxonomy): domain Bacteria; phylum Pseudomonadota; class Alphaproteobacteria; order Rhizobiales; family Xanthobacteraceae; genus Bradyrhizobium. The sequence continues at coordinate 1,209 of JBARNF010001097.1, read as the reverse complement.
CCCGGAGCGGATACAGCGCGTATTTGAGCATCGCATGGCCGTTGAGATCGGCGACCGCCTTGGGCCGCCCGGCGGCGGCAAGATAGCTCGGCGCCGCGACGAGCTGCATCAGGACCGCGGCAAGCGGCCGCGCGATCAGCCCGTCGCCGGGCGCGGCCGAGACCCGGAGCGCCAGATCGAAGCCCTCGTCGATCAGATTGACCAGCCGGCCGCTGAGGTCGATGTCGAGCACGACGTCGGGATGGCGCGCACGATAGGCCGCGAGCATGCTGGCAAACGACGGGTTGGCGAACCACACGGGCACGCTGACCTTCAGGATGCCGCGCGGAATCACGGTCGCCTTGCTGACCACGGCCTCGACGTCATCGAGCGTGTCGAGCATCTGCCGCACCTGCTCGAAATAGACCACACCTGCCTCGGTGAGGCTGACACGCCGGCTGGTCCGGTTGAGCAGCCGCGTCGACAGCCGCTGTTCCAGCTGCATGACGTGCTTGGACGCCATGGCGGGCGAAAGCCCGAGCCGCCCGGCCGCAGCCGCGAAGCTCTTGAGCTCGGCGACCTGGCAAAACACCCGGATACCGACCAGCGTGTCCATCCGTCATCAACCCCTGGGAAATGATACTTCAACCAGAAGCATAATGATCAAACGAGAAGAAATCACCAATGTTGGAACAGAGTCACATTCCTGGAGACCTCCATGTCCACCACCACGACCGATCTCGCCCCGCTGCCGCCCTCGCTCGGCTGGCGCATCGGGCTCTGGATCGCGCAAGCCGTGATCTTCCTCGGTTTCAGCCCGGCCGGCCTGATGAAGCTGTTCATGCCGATCCCGCAGCTCGCGGCCATGATGCCGTGGGCCGGCGAATATTCCGAATGGTTCGTGCGCCTGATCGGCTTGATCGATCTCGCCGGCGCACTCGGCATCCTCTTGCCGTCGCTGACCCGCATCAAGCCGGGCCTCACCGTGTTTGCAGCGCTCGGTTGTGCCACCCTGCAGGTGTTCGCGATGGTCTTCCATATCTCGCGCGGCGAGACGATGGTGGTGCCCGTCAACCTGGTGCTGCTGGCGCTGTCGCTGTTCGTGCTGTGGGGCCGCAGCAGCAAGGCGCCGATCACGCCGCGGAGCTGAGAGACACCGTTCGGCGGAGGATGGCATGCCCATCCTCCACATCTTTCCCGAGCGACGAGGGTGCCGGCGATGAGTGACCC
>JBARNF010001096.1:0-2901 GCA_049802835.1 Bradyrhizobium sp. | reverse complement strand
GTTGATGAGTGTCCCATTGATCGTCAGCGTGCCGCCGTCGAGGGCGATCGTCGTCGCCCTGACGTCGCCGAGCACGACGCTGCCGGCGCCGGCGATGTGGAGGACGCCGGTCATGGCACCGGCGATCGAATCGGAGATGGTCAGCGTCTTGCCGGCATCGGGCGCCAGCGTGACATTGTTCGACGCGGCGAACAGGCCGGCCCCGAGGCCCTGCCCGTTGCCGCCGTTATTTCCACCATCGCTCAGGCCGCCGTTGCCGCCGCGAACGTAGTTTCCGGAAAATGTCTCGCCGCCGGCAATCGTCAGCGCACCGCCTGAGGCGACGAAGATGCCGCCGCCGAGACCGGCCCCGCCGCCGCCGCCGCCGCCAGAGGTTAGCGGCTGGCCACTGCCCGGGTTATAGCCGGAAAAGATCGGATTGCCGCCGTTGCCGGCGCCGTAACCGCCCGCACCACCGTTATAGCGAGAGATGTTTCCGTAGAGGGTCTGCACCCGTCCAATTCGGTGCGCGCCGTAGCCGCCGCCACCGCCGCCGCCAAAGCCGCCGTCATGTCCATGGATTCCACCGGACACGCCGCCACCGGCGCCGCCCGATTGATATCCATTTCCATTGAGGACGCCACCACCGCCGGCAAAACCGAACATCCCGGAGTGCCCGACGGCGTCTCCGCCATTACCGCCGATCGCACTGTTGCCGACGACATTGACGTCCCGGATCGTGGCCGAGGCCCCGCTGCCGATGAACAGAGCGCCGCCGGCGCCGAGGCCGCCGCCCCCGCCGCCACCTTTGGCAGTGCCATTTCTATAACCATATACGCCGAAGCCGCCATCCTGACCGCGCTCGACCATGTGCTGCATCGTCAAATCAGAGAACGATGCATTGCCCGACCGGAGATAGAACCCGCCGAAGGTGTTGCTGCCGTCGATGACGTGGCCGTTGCCCTGGATGGTCAGGGTATCGCCCGCTGCAATGGTGAGGATCGGGAGCAGCGCACTCAGTGAGATATCGGCGGTCAGGCTGATCACATAGTTGACGGCCGTACCAGAGATCGGATTGGCGTCGATCGCCTGAATGGCCGCTGCAAGCTCGGCGGTGGTCGACACGTTGTAGATCGGCTTGACCGTGAGGCTGCCGGTGCCGGTATGCGTAATGACCTCGTGGCCGAAGAATCCCCCTTCCAGCACCACGTTGCCGGATCCCGAGACGTTGATGCTGGCGACGTCGATGTGGGTCAGCACCGAAACATTGCCGGAACCAGCGATGTTCAGGACATCGGCCTTGATGCCTTGGCCCAACACGACGGTGCCCGCGCCACCGACGTTGAACGTGTCGGTGACATTGGCGGCGAGTTGCGCGTTGGTGCCCGCGATGAGCTGATTGACGTTGACGGTCTGGCCCAGCGCGGCGGTCAGGGTGACGGTGCCGCCATGGCTGAACAGATCGTTGCCGATGCCCTGTCCCGCTCCGCCGCCGGAGCCACCGGCGCCGCCGGTCGCGGTGTTGTTCGAGAAATTCCAGTCGCTGACATAGAGGTGACCACCGGACGCAACGTAGACAGCGCCACCGAGACCCGCGCCGCCGCCGCCGCCACCGGTGGTGTTTCCGTTGAAGGCGTCGACCGAGCCATGACCGCCTGCGCCGCCGCCATAGCCGCCTGAACCACCGCTGCCGCCCGCGAAATGGAAATAGCTTTGGAAGTAACCAGCACCGCCGCCACCACCGCCGCCGCCAAAGCCGCCGGCACCGCCGATTGAGCCCTTTCTGCCGCCATAGGCGCCATAACCCGACGTCTGAGGGGCGTGGCTCGGGGTGCCGCGATGCGCGTCGTCAGGCCCATAGAGGTGATACCTGCCTGGACTCCCCCTCGTGTTGGCTTGGTGGTAGACACCGCCGCTGCCGCCATTGCCGCCGATCGCCTGATCGTTTCTGAACGCCACGTCGTTGAGGGTCACTGACGCGCCGGACCCGATGAACAGGCCGCCGCCGGCGCCGAGGCCACCGCCACCGCCGCCTTCAAGAGAGGTGAAATTGGGCGAACCACCGTTGCCGCCGCGCGCGACGAAATCGGCGATGGTGAGGTCGTCGATCTCGGCGCTGCCCGATTCCAGATCCAATCCGGCATAGGTGGGAACGCCGTTGACCGCACCGCTGATCGTGTGGTGCTGGCCCAGGATGGTCAGGGTGTCGCCGGATGCCAGCTTGATGGCGGGCAGCACCAGATCGATCGAGAAATCAGTGGTGATGTCGATCTCGTAGTGCTGGTTCGTCCGCGAGAGCGCACCGCCAACGCTGATCTCGTTGATCACGCGCGCAAGCTGGGCCGCCGATGCGATATGGAACACCGGCACCTCGTCGAGCACGACGATGGTGCCGCCGCTGTTATCGGATACCACGGCGAACCCATGGGGCGCCTGCAGCGACGGATCGAAATGGATCGTGGCGACGACGGTGATGCCGTCGGCTCCGACCAGCGAGAGCAGACCATTGCTGAAGCTGCCGACGGCCGTTGCGGAGATCGAGGCAAGGTCGATCGTATCGCCGGCTCCAAAGCCGTGGATGACCGCGCTCGGCATTGCACCGGTGATCTTCAGCGTCTGATCGCCAGTGCCGAAATTGATCGATCCCGCGCCGGTCAACCCGCCGTTGAAGTCGGCCTCATTGGTCCCGTCGCCGAAATTGAACGAGCCGCTCAGCGTGACAGCGCCGTTGAAGACGGCCATGCCGTCATGGAAGCCGAGATGGATCGTGCCATTGTCGTTGATCGTGCCGGACAGCGTGACCGAATACGCAAGGAGCAGGTCGCCATTGTCCGTGACCGGCCCGCTGCCGATATTGCCATGGCCGGCGAGCTTGAGGGTCGCGCCGGCGTCGACCGTGGTGCCGCCGGAATAGCTATTGGC
>JBARNF010001095.1:0-1799 GCA_049802835.1 Bradyrhizobium sp. | reverse complement strand
GTCTCATGCTGGCGCGCGGCGCGCCGCCAGTGGCGCTGCCGGAACCAGGTCGCGGTGCCGCCCGCCACCACCCCCAGGATCGCCACCGCGATGATGAGGACGAACAACGGCAGGGTGATTGCATCCGACGGATCGGTCGAGTTGAACGGGTTGAACGACACCGTCACCCAATGGCGGTTGGCGACCGCGAAGACGACAAAGAGCAGGCCCAGCGGAATCAGCACCACGGCGGTAAGAAACTTGCGCATGACCCCTCTCGCGTTGCTCCGGGACCGGCGGCACTATCCCACAAAATAAGGATGGGCCTTGCGACCACAATACGCGCGATCCGGAACGTTTGGACCTAAAAGGCTTACGCGCCGGCCTCGGGCGCGGCGCCGTCGCGGTTCAGCCGTTCGCGCATTTCCTTGCCCGTCTTGAAGAACGGGACGCTCTTCTGATCGACCGGCACATGCGCTCCGGTGCGCGGATTGCGCCCCGCACGCGCGGGACGATGCTTGACCGAGAACGCGCCGAAACCGCGCAGCTCGACCCGGTCGCCGCGTGCCAGGGCCGCCACGATCTCATCGAGGATCGCGTTCACAATGTTCTCGACATCCCGCTGGTAAAGATGCGGGTTGTGCTCGGCGATACGCTGAACGAGTTCGGATTTGATCATCGAGACTGGGACCCGGGAAGGTGCGGATATCCATTTCCGTGAAAATACCTTGGACTGTCAAGACGCTAAATGAAATTTGGGCACCGGGAAAGCAGGTGACAAACGTCCGGATTGGGGATTGTGACAATACCCGCAATGCGGGAGGAGGGGCTGAAACGGACTTACGCCGCTCAATTGCCGCCCGCGGGTCGCCACAATGCCAGCATGCCATCGAGACCCAGGCGCTCGACGGCCTGCGCGACGCCGGCCTGCTCGACTTGCCGCGCAATGGCGCCAAAGCCGAGCGCGTCGAGCGTGATCGACGCCGCCGTTCGCAGGAAAGTCAGGTCGCCGAAGCGCGGCGACAGCTTGTAGTCGCGCACCGGCAGGTCGGCCTTGACGCCCTTCTGCGCGACCAGCCACGCCACCGCGGTTTTCTCGTCGCCGAGCTGATCGATCAGCTTCAGATCGACCGCCTGGTGACCGGTGAAGACCCGTCCGTCCGCGACCTTTTCGAGCAACGCGTCGTCCATGCCGCGCCGCTCTTTCACCAGACCGCGAAACCACGCGTAGGAGTCCTTTACCAGGGAATCGAGTGCCGCCCGCGCGGCCTCGCTGGTCGGTTCAAAGCCGTTGGGCGCTGCTTTTAGCGGGGAAGACTTCACTTCTTCAACCTTGACGCCCACGGTTTTCAGCAAATCGGTGAAATTAGGAAACTGAAACAACACGCCGATCGAGCCAACCAGCGAGGTCTGCTGGGCGACGATGTGATCGGCGGCGATTGCGGTGATGTAGCCGCCCGATGCCGCCAGTCCCTCGATCACCACGACCAGCGGCTTCTTCGCCTTCAGGCGCACCAGCGCGTCGAAAAGCTGTTCGGAGCCGGCCGGGGTGCCGCCGGGCGAATTGATGTGCACGACGACCGCAGCGGCTTGCGATTTTTCCAGCCGCTCCAGCGCCTCGACGCGATCATTGTCGCTGCGGATCAGGCCCTCGATATGGACGCGCGCAATCGAGCCTGACGTCGTCAGCGTATTGCGTCCACCCGGCGTCGCAATCACGCCGACGGTGACGACGGCGGCGATTGTGACACGGGCTGCGACCACGCGCCAGAACGTCAGCTTGCGGCGAATCCTGCGACGATCGACGATCACATCCGAAT
>JBARNF010001094.1:0-1530 GCA_049802835.1 Bradyrhizobium sp. | reverse complement strand
GGCGCGTGTGCTGATGACGGCGGTAGACAACCGTGAGGCGCGTGCAGACGATATGTCAGTCTGGTTACCGCATGGGTATGCGGCAAGGCTACCGGCGTCGATCGCAAACCATCTCAATATGCCGGCACTGTCGCTCCTGTCGGTCACGCTGACGTTTGATGGACGTATTGACACGCCTGAGGGTACCATCCGTGCGCGTTGGTTTGACGAACGCAGCCGGTCGGTTTCAGCCAGGCGGGTCGGAGCGTTCGTTGAGGTCGGTGATCAGACTTCGCGCCTTTCGTCTTCCCTGTTCGAGCTTCTTGAGGTGATCGATGCCTTCAATGATAGCGCCGGTTGCGACATTGAGGCCCGTATCACGCAGTGGCAACCGGTTCAGGTTGCGCTGCGGGAGGTCACCGGATCCGAAGTCAAGGCGGACGGCTTCCTCGGTTCGCTGACGATCTATCAGGCTGGTAGTTTTGCGCTCGACGCGCGCGAAACTGCAAATGGGCCTGATCTGGTTCCTGTGCTGATGGGGCGCCACAAGGCTCCGTCCCTCGAGGACAATGCCCCAGTTCAGGATGACGGAGACGATGAGCGTCTTGATACCGAACTTCGCGACGACCGCGCCGACGCATTGCTGCCGCCCGAGTTGCAGAAGAAGTTCGCCGACGAGCGATTGGGACCGTCGGATAGGACGCGTGACGCCTACGTTCTCGCCCGAAATACGTACGTCATCATCGATCCGGATCTCAAGGTCGCGCTCGACGTGGTCCGGAAAATCCGCAGTGCTTCTTCCGAAGATCGTCGCAATTTCCTTCGCAATCCCCGACCGGCTATCGCGATGGCACTTGGACGCGAAGATGCCGACTTGGCCGCGCTCGGTCTTTTCGTGGAAACCAAGCAATATTCCGAGCGTGTCCTCGGACTGGGCATCTGGGATCCGCCAAAGCTGCCTTGGCTGCAGAAAAGGGCAGGACAATGGGCCCCCGAGACGTTTCCTGTCACGTTGCGCGGGCGAACCATCGAACTGACGCCCGAGCGGCTCGACGACATTATCGAGCAAGTCGACGCCGCAAAGCGTGAAGAGCGCCTCGACGTCGCCATCGATCAGGAAACGTACACGGTCGTGGAGGTAGAGGCCGCTGTCGGAGGGCTGCGCTCCCAAACGAAGGAGTCGAGATCCGACCTAAGCCCCGAGCCAGAAGTGGATGAGGATCTACCCGCTGCCGACGAGAACGTCCTCATCATCAAGCAAAACATTGATGGCGTTGAATATCAATTCAGCCACCCGCGTCGCCCCGTAGCGATTAGCCGGGAACTGCCGATTGCCAGCCTGGCCCAGACGCGGCCGAAGCCGCACCAGACGGAAGGATTCAAATGGCTGGTTGATGCTTGGGAAGCAGGGTGGCCCGGCGTCCTGCTTGCGGACGACATGGGTCTTGGCAAAACATTTCAGGCCTTGGCTTTCATGGCTTGGATTCGAAGCAACATGGCCGCGAAGGCCCGCGGACCGTTGGGTGCTCCGGCCAGAGGTCCGATCTTGAT
>JBARNF010001093.1:0-4017 GCA_049802835.1 Bradyrhizobium sp. | reverse complement strand
CCTCCGCCCTGCTGCCCATGCTGTCGCTCGGCGTGCCGGGCTCGCCGACCGCCGCGGTGCTCCTCGGCGGCCTCTTGATCTGGGGCCTGCAGCCCGGACCGCTGCTGTTCGTCGAGCAGAAGGAGTTCGTCTGGAGCCTGATCGCCAGCATGTATCTCGGCAACGTCTTCGGCCTGATCATCGTGCTCACCTGCGTGCCCTTGTTCGCCGCGATCCTGCGCGTCCCGTTCAGCATCATCGGGCCGATCATCCTGGTGATTTGCGCCATCGGCGCCTACACGGTGCACAACAGCACCTTCGACATCGTGATGATGATGGTGTTCGGCGTGGCCGGCTACGTGCTGAAGAAGTGCAACTACCCGCTGGCGCCGCTGGTGCTCGCCATCGTGCTCGGCGACAAGGCCGAGGAGTCGTTCCGCCAGTCGCTGCTGGGCTCGCAGGGCGGCCTCGGCGTGTTCTTCTCCAACCCGCTGGTCGGCACGATCATGGCGCTCGGCTTTATCGCCCTGTTCTGGCCCCTGATCCAGTCCGGGTGGACCAAGCTGCGGCCGGCCCCGGCCTCGTTCTAGTCGAGTGGCGCGTGGTGCGAACCGGGGTCCCCTACGCCGGACCATGCGCTGGCCCGATCAGGCTTCGGCGGAGGCGCCCGACGCGGGAATTGATCACGCAGGCCGCCTTGCCAAGGTCCTGGTATAATGTATAACAACCGCCGATCGACCTGGGACCAGCGTTCCCGATGAACACCTATCCGTCCCGCAATCGAGCCGCATCGACCGCCCGCGTCGCGCTCGCGCCGCTGGAGGAGACGGCGACCTTTGCCGACCGCGCCTACACCGCCCTCAAGGAGGTGATTCTCTCGCTCGATCTGTACGACCAGCCGGGCGAGGTGCGCCTCGACGAGCGCCAGCTCGCCAGCGATCTCGGCATCAGCCGCACCCCGGTGCGCGAGGCCATGGCGCAGCTCGAGCGCGAGGGCTTCGTGCGCTCGGTGCCGCGCCGCGGCATCTATGTCGTGCGCAAGACCAAGCAGGAGGTGATCGAGGCGATCACCGCCTGGGCGGCGCTCGAGAGCATGGCGGCGCGGCTGATCACCCTGAACGCGAGCGACGAGGAGATCGCGACGCTGAGCAAGATGTTCGCCACCTTCGAGGACGGCCGGTTGCACGCCAAGCTCGACGAGTACTCCAAGGTCAATATCGAGTTCCACCAAGCCATCATCCGCATGAGCCACAACCGGGTGCTCATCGATCTCGCCGAGAACCTGTTCGCCCACATGCGCGTGATCCGGAGGAAGACGATCGGCGAGGAGGACCGCGCCGACCGCTCGATCCACGACCACGTCAACATCATCCAGGCGCTCGAGGCGCGCGACACCGAACGCGCCGAGAATCTGGTCAGAAATCACGCGCTGGGGCTTGCCGAGCACGTCGCCCGGCACGCTGTCCACCTCGATTGAACGACACCAGGTACGGAGGCCCATCATGGCTGATGCAGCGGTACAGACGGCAAAGCCCGCCCGGACCACGAGCACAGATGCAAATGCAGCCGGAGCAGAGCGGGAGCTGACGGATGGCTTTCACCTCGTCATCGACGCGCTCAAGCTCAACGGCCTCAACACGATCTACAATGTGCCTGGCATTCCGATCACGGACTTGGGCCGTATGGCGCAGGCCGCAGGCCTGCGCGTCATCTCGTTCCGGCATGAGCAGAACGCCGGCAACGCAGCTGCAATCGCCGGCTTCCTGACAAAAAAGCCCGGCATCTGCCTCACGGTGTCGGCTCCCGGCTTTCTCAACGGCCTGACTGCGCTGGCCAATGCCACGACCAACTGCTTTCCGATGATCCTGATCAGCGGTTCGTCCGAGCGTGAGATCGTCGACCTGCAGCAGGGCGACTATGAAGAGATGGACCAGCTGGCGATCGCCAAGCCCCTCTGCAAGGCGGCCTTCCGCGTGCTGCATGCCGCAGACATCGGCATCGGCGTGGCGCGCGCGATCCGCGCAGCTGTTTCCGGTCGTCCGGGCGGCGTCTATCTCGATCTGCCGGCCAAGCTTTTCTCTCAGGTGATGGACGCAGAGGCTGGAGCCAAGTCGCTCGTCAAGGTCATCGACCCGGCACCGGCCCAGCTTCCCGCTCCGGCCGCGGTCAAGCGTGCGCTCGATGTCCTGAAGGGCGCCAAGCGCCCCCTGATCATTCTCGGCAAAGGCGCCGCCTACGCGCAGGCCGATGAGGCGATCCGCGCCCTGGTCGAAAAGAGCGGCATTCCCTTCCTGCCGATGAGCATGGCCAAGGGCCTCTTGCCCGATACGCATCCGCAGTGCGCGGGCGCGGCGCGCTCGACCGTGCTGAAAGAAGCCGACGTCGTCATGCTGATTGGCGCCCGCCTCAACTGGCTTCTGTCGCACGGCAAGGGCAAGACCTGGGGTGCGCCTGGAACGCAGAAGTTCATTCAGATCGACATCGAACCCAAGGAGATGGACAGCAACGTCGAGATCGCCGCTCCGGTGGTCGGCGATATCGGCTCCTGCGTGTCGGCGCTTCTCGAGAGCATGGGCGGCAATTGGCCGGCCCCGCCGGCCGACTGGACCGGCGCCGTCAAAGCGAAGAAGGAAGAAAACATCGCCAAGATGGCGCCGAAGCTGATGAACAACTCGGCGCCGATGGACTTCCACGGTGCGCTCGGCGCACTGCGCACCGTCATCAAAGAGCGGCCGGATGCCATCCTGGTCAACGAGGGCGCCAACACGCTCGATCTCGCGCGCGGCGTCATCGACATGTATCAACCGCGCAAACGCCTGGATGTCGGCACCTGGGGCGTCATGGGCATCGGCATGGGCTTTGCCGTCGCAGCCGCCGTGGAGACCGGCAAACCCGTGCTCGCGGTCGAAGGCGACAGCGCCTTTGGTTTCTCCGGCATGGAAGTGGAGACGATTTGCCGGTACAACCTGCCGGTCTGCATCGTCGTCTTCAACAACAACGGCATCTATCGCGGAACCAACGTCAATCCCACTGGCGGCTCGGATCCTGCGACAACCGTCTTCGTCAAAGATGCGCGCTACGACAAGATGATGGAGGCATTCGGCGGCGTCGGCGTCCATGTGACAACGCCCGACGAGCTGAGCCGCGCCGTGAACAAGGCCCTGGATTCCGGTAAGCCGACCCTCATCAACGCGGCGATCGACCCGGCAGCCGGCACCGAGAGCGGCCGCATCGGCAACCTCAACCCGCAAAGCGTGGTCCGCAAGAAATGAGAGCTCGTCCGACCTGGTCGTGACGGCATAGATACCGAGGAGACACACATGGCGACGCGCAGGAAAACGCCCGGAAAAAAGGCCCGGGTGAAGAAGCAGGCGGCGGCGAAGGCAAAGATCGTGAAGAAAACCGCGCCCAAGCGCCCGGCTGCGAAAGTGGCAAAGGCGGTGAAAAAGCCGGTCAAGCGCGCGAGCGCGAGCAAGAACGGATTGCCGCGGCCCAGCACCAAGCCGTGGGGACAGGCCGGCAAGGCGCTCGACGGCGTGCGCATCCTCGACTTCACCCATGTGCAGTCGGGCCCGACCTGCACGCAGCTCCTCGCCTATATGGGCGCCGACGTGATCAAGATCGAGCGCCCGGGCGTCGGCGACATCACGCGCGGGCAGCTGCGCGACGTGCCCAACGCCGACAGCCTGTATTTCACCATGCTCAACGGCAACAAGCGCTCGATCACCATCGACTCCAAGCACCCGAGGGGCAAGGAGATCCTCGAGCGGCTGGTCAAGTACTGCGACGTGCTGGTGGAGAATTTCGCCCCCGGCGCGCTCGACCGGATGGGTTTCACCTGGGAGCACATCCACAAGCTCAATCCGCGCATGATCGTCGCCTCGGTCAAGGGCTTCGGCCCCGGGCCTTATGAGGACTGCAAGGTCTATGAGAACGTCGCGCAATGCGCCGGCGGCTCGGCCTCGACCACCGGCTTCCGCGAAGGCCCGCCCGTCGTTACCGGCGCGCAGATCGGCGACAGCGGCACCGGCCTGCATC
>JBARNF010001092.1:0-5401 GCA_049802835.1 Bradyrhizobium sp. | reverse complement strand
TTCATAATGCGACGTTGACGGCGTCGGCATTAACGTTCGGAACGCGGCTGGAACGAACCGCGTCCGAATCAGCGGCGAATCACGGTACGAGCTCTGTTCACGGCTAGATGTCGTGCCCGGATGAATGAGCACGCAACATCCGGCGCATGCGCTCATACCGCGCGACTCGGCCTGCATCAAAAAGGTTAAATGCAAAGGCCCGGCGTGAGCGCCGGGCCTTTCTTGTTGTTGTTGGTCTTGTCGTTGGAACAGGAGCCGCGTGCAAGGCGCGGCCTTCGAAGCGCCCTCCACGTCCTGCCGCTACTTGCACGTGAATGATGTTTCATAATGCGACGTTGACGGCGTCGGCATTAACGTTCGGAACGCGGCTGGAACGAACCGCGTCCGAATCAGCGGAGCATCACGGTGCTGGATCTGTTCACGGCTAGATATCGTGCCCGGATGAATGAGCACGCAACATCCGGCGCATGCGCTCATACCGCGCGGCTCGGCCTGCATCAAAAAGGTTAAACGCAAAGGCCCTGCGTGCGCACCGGGCCTTCATTGTCGTTGGAGTCGGAGCTGCGTGCGCAGTGCGGCCTTTGAAATGCGAGGTCACGATGGTCTTATGTCGGCGATGATCCGAACCGTCGCAGCCATGCTGGCCGCAGATTGATCGGCGTTGGCGAGAACGGGCCGGGCGGTGCGCGCGTGATCAGCGCGGTCAGCATCAACCCCGCAATCGCCAGCCAGAAGCACAGCCAGAACGCATCGATATAGGCCAGCACATTGGCCTCGCGTTGCACCTGCGCAGCCAGCGTTCCGACCGCGCGGGCCGGGGCCTGTCCGGCACCATGACCGGCGAAATAGCCCGTCAACCGCTGCAGCACGCGTGCGACGCCGAGGTCGCCGCTCTGGATGTTGAGACCCAGATAGGCAGAATGCACCTGCTCGCGCACGCGCAGCCAGGTTCCCATCAGCGCGACGCCGATCTCGGCGCCGCCGAGCCGCATGATCTGGATGTAGGCAGCGAAGGACGTTGCGCGGGCGGGATCGGAATTCGACAGTGCGAGGATGATGATCGGCAGCAGGGTGAAGGCCTGGCCGATCGATTGCAGCATGACGATGCCGATGAAGTCCTCGCGCGCCCAGGCGTGGGTGAGCTGCGTGCTGAGCAGGTTGGCCGCGGCAAAGGCGCCGAGGCCGAGCACGACGACGATGCGGGGATCGAAATGGCGAAGCGCTGCGATCGACAGCGGCACCAGCACGATCATCGGCAGCGCGCCGTAGATCAGCAGCAGCGCGCCGCTCTGCTCCGGCCGCAGCTGCGTGATCGTGCCGAGGAAGTTCGGCACCAGCGACGCGTTGGACAGGCTGGTCAGCGTGTAGAGCAGGATGACGGCGAGCGAGAGGCCGATATTACGCGAGAACAGCACGTTGAAATGGGCCCAAGGCTGCGGGGCGAGCGCCTCGTTGACGAGGAAGAGCAGGAACAACACGGCGCCGCCGCCGAGCAGCGCCATCACGGTGCCCGACGCCAGCCAGTCGAGCCGGTTGCCCTGGTCGAGGCCGGCATAGATCATGGACACTGCGCTGCCCAGCAGCAGCATGCCCCCCCCAGTCGGCGTTCGCGACCAGGGTGCGGTTGACCGGCTCGTTCGGTGTCCCGAGATAGACCATCAGCGCCATCAGCGGCGCCAGCACCGCGCCCTGCCAGTACAGCCACTGCCAGCCGAGATGCTCGACATAGAAGCCGACCAGCGAGGTCGAGCTGTCCAGCGCGAAGCCGACACGGATCGCGTAGATCGAGATCGCCGGCAGCCACCAGCGGATCGGCAGGTTGCGGAAGATGATCATCAGGGTCGCCGGCACGAAGGTGCCGAGCAGCATGCCGTGCAGGATCGCGAGCGCGATCAGGGTCGGATAGTCGTGCACGAAGGGAATGATCAGCGACACCGCCGCATAGACCAGGCTCGGGATGCCGAGCACCCGGCGCAGGCCGAAGGCGGTCGCGAGCCAGGCCACGGCCGGCGCGATGAAGATCTGCGAGCCGATCGCGGCGGTCGACAGCCAGGCTCCCTCGTCGAACCCGAGCGAGAAGGCGCCGCGCAGGTCGGGCAGGCCGACCGAGGTCAGGCGGCTGTCGAAATTGGCGAGACAGGAGCCGAGCAGGACGGCGCCGACCGCGAACAGGGGCCTGGGCGCGACGCCGCCACGCGACAGCGGCCCGCGATCGGATGCACCCGATCCGGTGTCATTTGGCGCCATTGGCTTCGCCGCCGTCGGTGTGGATATGGGTCACGACCGACATGCCCGGCAGCAGCCGCGCCAGCAATGGCTGATTGGCGTCGAAGGCGATACGGACCGGAATGCGCTGCACGACCTTGGTGAAATTGCCGGTCGCATTGTCCGGCGGCAGCAGCGCGAATTGCGAACCGGAGGCCGGCGCGATCCGCTCGACGCGACCGCGCAGCTTCTCGCCCGGAAAGCTGTCGACCGTGATCTCGACCGGCTGCCCCGGCGCGACATGCGTCAGCTGCGTCTCCTTGTAGTTGGCGATGACGAACACCTGCGGCAGCGGGACCACCGCGATCAGATTGCTGCCGACGTTGACGTAGTCGCCGGTCTGGATCTGCCGCTGACCGACCACGCCGTCGAACGGCGCCGTGATCCTGGTATAGCCGAGCTTGAGGCGTGCCCCGGCGAGTGCCGCCTTGGCGCCGGCGAGGTCGGCGCCGCGCTGCTTCTTGGTGCCGGTGAGCACCTCGAGCTGGTGGCGCTGTGCGGCGATCGCGGCGCGGCTTGCCCGCACGTCGGCCTGCGCCTTGGCATAGGCCGCCGTGGCCTGCTCCAGCCGCTGCCGGGTTCCAGCCTCGCTCTGCGACAGCGACTGCTGGCGCTCCTCTTCCTGGCGCGCCTGCACCTCGGCCGCGCCCGCCGACACAAGCTGCGCCTCGGCCTGCGCGATCGTCGCGTATTGCAGCTCGATCTGGTTGCTCAGATTGTCGAGCGCCGCCTGCGCCGCTTCGACCGTGGCTTCGGACTGCGAGACCTGCGCTTCGTAGTCGGCAGGATCGATCTGGACCAGCAGGTCGCCGGCCTTGACCTGCTGGAAGTCGCTGACCGCGACGTTGAGGACCTCGCCGGCCACCCGGCTCGAGAGCTGGGTCAGGTCGGCGCGGACATAGGCGTCGTTCGTGGTCTGGGTGATGGCGTTGCCGACCCAGGCGTTCCAGCGCGTCGTCGCGAGCGCCACGAAGGCGAGCGCGACGATCACCGCGAGCAGTGGGATGGCGAGTCGCGCCCGGATGCCGGGTGCTGCGGTGGAGGCGGGGGCTGCGGCGGAGGCGGGCGATGTCGTCGGGGCGGCTTGCGACGCGGCGTCTGCGTTGCTCGATGACTCACTCACGACACGTCTCCAGGCTTTGTCCGAGGCTCGTCAGCCCCGACCTTACTGCCTTACTGATAAGGCCATTCCGCCGAACGCGCCAGCGGCCCGCTCGCGACCCGGCATGCGCTGATTTCAGCAAGCTGTGGAGATCGCGCGCGCCAAGTGGAACCGGCGGCACGGCGAACGATCGGAGCCACAGGCGGAGCTGCTCGGCGCCTGGAGGTTAACGACATGCACAACCTGCATTTGGTGCTGGCGCGCGATCGTTCTACTATCCAGCCTTTGGCGCTTGGTCGGCAGGCGGGCCGCGCGCATCGATAGGATACGAAAGACATATGGCTACGAAAGGCGCGATCCTGGTGGCCGGCGGCGCCGGCTATATCGGGGCTCATTGCAGCAAGGCCGTCGCCGCGGCGGGGTTCACGCCGGTCTGTTATGACAATCTGACGACGGGCCACCGCAGCTTCGTGCAATGGGGGCCGCTGGTGGTCGGCGATATCGCCGACAGCAGCAAGGTGGCGAACACGATCCGGCAGTACGACGTGCAGGCCGTGATGCACTTCGCGGCATCGAGCGCGGTCGGGGAATCCGTGGCCGATCCGCAGAAATATTACCTGAACAACGTGGCCGGTACTTTGGGTCTGCTGCAGGGCATGCGCGAGGCCGGCTGCGCGCGGCTGGTGTTCTCCTCGACCGGCGCGGTCTACGGCAATGCCGGGCGTGATCCGATTCCCGAAACTGCGGCGGGGCCGACCGTCAACCCTTACGGCCGCTCCAAATACATGATCGAGCAGATCCTGTCGGACTATCGCGCGGCCTACGGCTTTGCCGCCACCGCGCTGCGCTATTTCAACGCCTGCGGCGCCGACGCGTCAGGCGTGATCGGCGAGCTGCGCGATCCCGAGACCCATCTCATCCCGCGCGCGCTGATGGCGATCCTCGGCCATGTGCCGGATTTCGCGATCTTCGGCACCGACTACGAGACGCCCGACGGCACCGCCGTGCGCGATTACATCCATGTCGATGATCTGGCCGCAGCTCACATCGCGGCCATCGCGCGCCTGCTGGATGGTGATGCCGGCGGCGCCTACAATCTCGGCACCGGCAGCGGCTATTCGGTGCGCGAGATCGTCGATGCCATCCGCAGCGAGACCGGCGAGCAGATGCCGCTGGTGATGCGCGAGCGCCGCCCCGGCGATCCGCCGGTCCTGGTCGCCGATCCCAGCCGGGCCGCGCAGGAGCTCGGCTTCAAGGCCTGCCGCTCCGATCTCGGATCTGTCATTCGCTCGGCCTGGGCCTGGCACCAGACGGCGCATCCCAGGATCGTGCGGCAGGTCGGCGTCAGCTGAGCTTGGGAGCGGTCAGGCGGCGGCTGGCGAGCTGTGCCCGCGGTCGACGGCAAAGGCGGCCTCCACCCGCTCGTGGTCGAGCGACCACGAACCGATCTCGACGCCGTCGCGCAGGAAGCGCACGGTGTGGGCGGCCGAGCCGGGATCGTCGGCCCGGATCATCCGCAGCATCGTCTGCGCCACGCGCGAATGATCGCCGGGGAGCCTGAGGTCGAAGAATGCGTCGCCATAGCCCGGCAATGGGGTGCCGGCCGAATCACGAACTTCCATGCGCAACTGTGCCATGGTGTCATTGAACGACAGCAACGGTTTCCGCCCGGTAAATGACGCCGCGCCGCCGTTCGTCCGACGAGCGCGTGTTACGGCGTGACCGTGCCGCGCGCGACGGCGCGCGGCGCGGTGATCTCCTTCCAGGTGGAATTGGCGACGTGCACCGGCGGGAAGGCGGGCCGCTCGACATAGCGGCCATCACCGGCCTCGGCGCGCAGCTCGCCATCGCGCCAGGCGATGCGGCCGCGTGACACCGTCACCGCAGGTCCGCCCGTGCAGGTGAAGCCCTCGAACACGTTGTAGTCGATGCGGCTCACTTGCCGGCTCGCCTGGATGGTCTTGGATGCGGCCGGGTCCCACACCACGAGATCGGCGTCCGATCCGGCCATGACGGCGCCCTTGCGCGGGAACA
>JBARNF010001091.1:0-1815 GCA_049802835.1 Bradyrhizobium sp. | reverse complement strand
GTCGTCGCCGACTGGCGGATCCGGACCTACACCGACGTTCCGCACAACCTCTCGCAGTTGCGAGAGCAGCGGATGCGGTGGTCGCGCGGGCTGTACCACATGGTCGGTCGCAATCGCTCGGCGATCTCGATGCGACAGGGCCTGCGCGGGATGTGGATGCTGCCCTGGGCCTCGTTCATGATGTTTCGCAAGCTGATGCTGGTGCCCTTCGCGGTCGCTGCGCTGGCGATGATCCTCGCCCACCCTTCGACGCTGCCGCTGCACGAGATCGCCGCCGCCGGCGCGATCGTGATCGGCGTCCAGTTGATCCAGATGATCGCGGTGGTGCTCTTCTACCGCCAGCCCGGTCTGGTGATGGTGCTGCCGAGCTACCTGGTCTTTCGCCTGATCGTCACCTACTACGCGTTGGAGACCCTGTTGACGCTGGCTTTCGAGCCATCTGGGGAGATGGAAGCAGTCAGCCAGCGTCCGTTGCTCAGTCTCGTCCCCGAAACCGAGCTTCATTACGACGAAGCAGAACCAGTCCCAATCCCAATCAACTCGGAGGCGTAGATGCGGATTCTCATACTCGGCGGAGACGGCTACCTCGGGTGGCCGACCGCGATGCACTTTTCGGCCGGTGGACACGAGGTGCACGTAGTCGATAACTACATGCGGCGGCAGATGCTGACGGAGGTCGGATCGGACTCGCTGACGCCGATCGGGACTTTGCCCGACCGGGTCACGGCCTGGGCCGAGCTGACCGGACGCGAGATTGGCTGCACCCTCGGCGACCTCACCGAGCACGAGCTGGTCCTGCGGGTGTTCAAAGAATTCGAACCCGAGGCGATCGTTCACTACGGCGAGCAGCCGAGCGCTCCCTACTCGATGGGCAGTCATTACCGGGCCCTGAAGACCCAGACCAACAACGTAGTCAACACCCTCAACGTGCTGTACGCGATGCGCGACGTCTGCCCCGACGCGCACCTGATCAAGCTCGGGACGATGGGGGAGTACGGGACTCCCAACATCGACATCGAGGAGGGGTTCATCGAGATCGAGCACAACGGGCGCAGCGATGTCCTCCCGTTCCCGAAGCTGCCCCACTCGCTCTACCACTGCTCCAAGGTCCACGACTCGACCAACATCCACTTCGCTTCCCGAGTCTGGGGCACGCGGGCGACTGACCTGAACCAGGGTGTCGTTTACGGCATGGAGACGCTGGAGACGAGGATCGACCAGCGTCTGGCGACCCGCTTCGACTACGACGAGTGCTTTGGTACGGCGCTGAACCGCTTTTGCGTGCAGGCGGTGATTGGTCACCCGCTCACGGTCTACGGCTCGGGCGGCCAGACCCGGGGTTACCTCAACCTCGTCGACACGCTGCGCTGCGTCGAACTGGCAGCACTGACTCCAGCCCTCGAGGGCGAGTACCGGGTCTTCAACCAGTTCACCGAGCAGTTCTCGATCGGCGAACTGGCCGAGATGGTGCGCGACGCTGGTGAGGAGTACGGCCTGGAGCCGGTCGAGATCGACTCCTGCGAGAACCCGCGGACCGAGAAGGAAGAGCACTACTACAACGCCAAGCACACCAAGCTGCTCGACCTCGGGTTGGAGCCGCACATGCTCTCGAAGGAGCTGATCTGCTCGATCTTCGAGGTGATCGAGCGCCATCGCGACCGGATAATCGCGGAGGCGATCCCGCCGAAGACCCGCTGGCGGGACGATCTCGGCGAGCCGGTGCTTGCCTGAGCGAGCCCGATGGCGCCCGATCATCTACCCGACAGAGGCCCCCGCCTGCCGCGGATTCTGCGGTTCCTGGTGGCGGGGGTGCTC
>JBARNF010001090.1:0-10781 GCA_049802835.1 Bradyrhizobium sp. | reverse complement strand
AGCTCAAAGCCGGCTGGCACGCGGGCAGAAAATGGCTCATGCGATCGCGGGCGCATTGAACCGGCGCCGGGGCGACCGTGTTTGAAAGCAAACGACAGGCATGTCGTCCGGGAATGTCGGTTCAAATGTTTTGGATGAGCCCTAATCCATGCAAGTAGCTGTAATGATCCTCAATTACAACGGTGGGCGCTGGCTGCCGCCGCTGTACGAAGCGTTGCGGCAGCAGACTGATCGCACCCTGCGTGTTTATCTCGTTGACAATGGAAGCAGTGATGACAGCGTTCCGCTGACGAGGACCGGATATCCCGAGGTCACTGTGCTGCGCATGCCGGGGAATTTGGGGTACAGCATGGCGTATAATGCCGCCATGCCCCATGCCTTCGCCGAGGGTTGCGACTGGGTCATCTGGGCCAACAACGACATTCGGCTGGAGCCTGATTGCATCGCGGAGCTCATACGGGTGGCATCCGAACCTGGGGCTCCGGTCATTCTGGGACCTGCATTCATGGCATGGGATAGCGACGAGCCGAACGCCCACATGCAGGCGAGGCATCCGCACGCGGTCGGTCCCATGCAACGCAGGCAGCCAACCCCGATTGAAGTGGAGTGGGTGGAGGGCTCCCTGCTCATGGTCAGCCGGTCATGTGTGGAAGATGTCGGGCCACTCGATCCTTGCTTCTTCTTTTATTGGGAAGAGGCCGATTTCTGTCGAAGGGCCCGCTATCGTGGGTGGAAGGTAGCGCTGGTGCCTTCTGCAATCGCGCGGCATTACACGGGCGGGTCCACGGAAGCTCATCGAGACGACAGTTTTCAGCGATTGCGAGTGCGCAATAAATATATTTATACTTTTACAGATCCT
Source organism: Bradyrhizobium sp. (assembly GCA_049802835.1). GTDB lineage: Bacteria > Pseudomonadota > Alphaproteobacteria > Rhizobiales > Xanthobacteraceae > Bradyrhizobium. Next base: position 9,922 of record JBARNF010001090.1, on the reverse strand, counting down.
TTTCATGGCTGGGCTCGTAACTGTGTCGGCGTCCTGCATCTTTTCTTGGCGCGCATCAAAGCCGGCCTTCACCGCAGCGACATACAGTTATGGACAGAATTCCAGGTTTTTGCAGGCACGCTGCTGGAATGGCGCGTGATACGGCGCAAGCTGTTGCGGGATCGGGCAGGAGACCGGCCGCCCAGCTTTCAGAGGGTTCCGATTCCGGTGAATGTTGAGGTCATCAAGGCTGCGCGAGTGGGAGCATGAGTCGGTCCTTACGGACACACAGCGCCGATGTCCAGGCCAACGCCGTGTTCTCCTGGCCGATGATCGCCACCCACTCCTTGCGAACATAAAGATTGATACGGGCAGCGATGCAGGAAGATCCCGCCTTTGTTCTGTGCATCGAGAACAACGCCATCCGCGATCAGGCGCTCCTGCTGATCGAAAGCATCCGGGCGTTCGCTGGCAGGTACAGCGGCGCGGACATTCTCGCGATCGCGCCGCGGCCGGCCCTCGGCATCGACGCCGCCACCCGAGCGCGGCTCGAGCGGCTCGGCGCCACCTATCATGAGGCGCCGTTGAACACGCATTGCCCGGACTATGGCAGCGCGAACCGCGTCTATGCCGCGGCCTGGGCCGCCGAGCACTCCGCCGCGCGGACCCTCGTGGTCCTCGACAGCGATACGCTGTTCCTCGACGAGCCCGAATTGCTCGGCGAGCACTTCGACGTGGCGGCGCGGCCGGTGGACGTCAAGGGCAGCACTACGGCGGGCCCGGGCGACGAATTCGAGCCTTACTGGCAGGCTCTGTGCGGGCTCGCGGGATTCCCCATCGATCGGTTGCCGTTCGTGCAAACCACGTTCGACCGTGCACGGGTGCGCGCGTCCTACAATGGCGGCTACTGCGTCGTGCGGCGCGAGAGCGGCATCCTGCAACGTTCCGCGGACCTCTTCACCCGCTCGGTCGCGGCCGACATCCGCCCCTTCAAGGCGCGCGCCGGATTTCGCATGTTCGCGTCGACCGGTTATGTCCCGGATCTGGCCGCCCAGTACTGGGGCTCGAACCAGGCGGCGTTCTCGATCGCCGCATGGTCGATGACCCGGCGCGTCCGCACGCTCGGCATCCGCTACAACGTGCCCCTGCACAGCCTCGCCGAACCGGAACGTTGGAGCGAGGAATGGGCCGGCATCGCACCCGTGCACGTCCACTATCACTGGATGCTCGACCTCGGGCACAGGGCGCGGACCATGGAATTGCTGAGCCGCCTCGGGGTGCCCTCCGACCGCCTGGAGTGGATTTCCGCCCGCCGTCCTGCATGAGCCGACCGATTAGCGAGCATCCTTGCGGCACAACCGGACCCGCCGCTCGAGTGCGCGCATCCGCTCGGCAAACCGCGACCACCGGCTGCGCTTGATCCTCTCGAGTTCCGCCTCGAGGCTGGCGCTGCGCCGCGCACGGAACGCGGATTGCTCGGCTTCGTTCCGCAGCATCGCTTGCGTCGCCTGCAATTTCGCTCGCACGGCGTCGCGCTCCCCGTACGCCCTGTCGTGGCCGGCGCGCGCGGTGTCGCGCTCGGATTCAGCCAGCGCAAGCTGCGGAAAGCAGGCCTCGCCGAAGATGGGCGCCCAGTGGTCGAACTCGGCACCGACACGGTCGAGCGTCGCAAGCGCGGGGAGCGCGCCGGGGTCCTCCTCCAGCAGGCGCAGCGATTGGCAGGCGTCCTTGATCCAGGTGGAAATCTCCGGACGATTTTCGAGATCCGGGTCGGTAAACGCATGGTGCTGCATGGCTGGCGTCAGGAACGCATCGATCGCCGCCGCGGCCGCTTGCGGCGGACGAGGCCAGCTCAGCCCCAGCCCAGCTGCGATGTCCACCACCACCGGTCGCCAGTCGGCCATGAGCCGTTCATAGGACGCGATCACGCGCGACTCGCCCCTTGTGGCCCGCTCCGCATCCAGCATGTGGCGCAACCAAACCAGCCCGGCGAAGCCCGGAGTCATACCATCTCGCTCGCGCAACGACATCATCACGGCAAGCGGATTTCGCAGCGCCAGGATGTATCGGGGGGCTATTCCCATGTCCTCGAGAATGCCGCGATAGAGGGGAACGAAGCGGGAGATTCGCGGGTCCTTCAGGACGAAGAGCGGCGAATCGCCGAATTGCGCCTCCACCAGGCCGGCGATCTCGCTCTTGAATCGATCGAACGATCCGGCAGCTAGGTCGTCCGGCTTGAAGGCTCGCCAATCATCCCAGCGACTTCCGATCTCCCGAAGCATCGCCTCATGACATTCGACCAGGGGCAGCGACTCCCAGTAGTCGGCGGCATTGCCGAACGTTCCCGTGTTGAGATCCCGAGGCAATGCGGCGCCGAGAAGACTCAGCACGCGCGTGATCGCCGAGGTACCCGATCGGTGCATGCCGAGAACGAGGATGCACGTGCGAGCCTGGCTTGCGGTTCCAGCCATTGCCATTATTCCCTCGGCGCTGATCGTCACGCCGTATGATCAGCTGGCAGCAAACGAGCTCTCCTTATCAGCTTGCGTCATATGCGTCCGCGCCTAGTTGAAGGATAGGATCGATCGGCCGGCCAATCCCTCCGAGATCACGTGCGCGATCGCCTCTCGCGAAAAGTTCGATCGAATATGCTCCTTGCCCTTGTGCGCGAGGCGCCCCGCCTCGTCGGCGTGATCGACCGTCCACCGCATCGCCTCGACGACGGCTTCATGATCCGGCTCGGCCCACCATTGCCCTGCCCCATGCGGATACTCGGTTCGGCCGACCGCAACCATCTTGAACGGAATCGGAATGCTGTTCTCCCGGCTCATGAAGTCCTCATTGCCCGAGAAGTGCGTCGCCATGGCGAGCTTACCCGCCGCCATCGCTTCGGCGATGTTCAGGCCGAAGCCTTCCGATCGATGCAGCGAAACGAACGCATCGCACGCGGCCCGCAGCCGGCCCATCTGCTCCGCAGAATAGACCTCGTCGATCTCGATGATGCGCGGGTCCCCGGCGATCGCTTGCGCGAGGCCTTTTCGAAATTCGGTCGCTGCGCTGCGCCCGTGATACTTGATTACCAAGCGCTGACTTTGTTGCTTCACGTCGGGAAATGCCGCGCGAAACGCCCGGACGACCGCAATGGGATTTTTCCGCGAGGGAAAGGAGTTCACGTCGAAAATCGTCAGGAAGATGTACGGCCCCTGCGGCAAGTCGAGCTCCGAACGGGCTTGCGCCGTGTCCATATCCGTCGCCTGCACGACGTAGGGAACGAGGCGGACCACCTTGTTCGTCGCCGATTGGATCGCCCTCGCCGCAAACCGGCTCCCCGCCCAGACCTCGTCCACCTTTTGGAACGCCGATGCCCATGCCGCAGGAAAGACCGGGAGCTCCCAAGCCCAATGCGTGAGCCTTCGACGGCCGTCCAGCCGGTGCGGCGCGATCAGCTGCTCCATGTGCACGAGAAGATCCGCATTGGCGCAGATCAGGGCGGTATCGTGCGCCGCGTCGCCGTTCACCTCGTCGAACGCGACCTCGTCCGCAAACGCCCCCACAATCCTCAACGTATGGCAAGTGTAGCTGACCGTGGTGTGTTGTAACGCCTGTACGATGCCCCGCGCGGCCTGGCCGGTTCCGGTTTCCGAATTGAAGAAGCCATAGAGATCGAGGCCGGCCGACAAGTCGTGCGCTGGCCGGGGAGGCGCGGCCGACGCGCTGAGCCGGCGCTCCCAATAGTCTCTCGCCCGTTCCTTGCCGAGAAGCTGGCGCCTGAGCAGATTGCGGATCATGAACGAACGCGATGTAAGCGCACGGTCCAGCAGCACGTCTCTTTGCCGGCGTCTCCATTCGTGATCCGGAAGCATGTGGCCGGATACGGCCGGCAATGGCTGGATGAACGGTGCGCCGATACCGTAGTCGCGGGGCAGACCCTCGATCGCCCAGGCGAGAAAACCCGCCTGCCCGTTCGGCGTGCGGAGATCATAGGCTCGCTGCAGGTCCGCGCGGTGTTCCCATATTGCAGCATAGAGACGGCTGACGCGGATTCCCGCGAAGCGCTCGTGATTCTCGGCTGCCTCGTTGAAGAACGCGGGCTCGAGATCGAAAGGGCTTCGACCCTCGGGCAGGTGGTCCCGGTAGCGCCGATAGGCGATCCGGAAGCCGTCGTTGACTGGCCGCCCGTCGCGAAACGCTCCGAACGCATACGGGATTTCGCCGAATCGCCCCGAGCGGTACCGATCACGCTCCATCAATTCGGCCACGTAGCGATCCACGAGACTCTTCAAGGCACCGACATTGCGGCGATCGAATCGGTTCTGATGCTTCGAGAAGCTGGTCGGATCGCCCGGGTCGATACCGCTGAAGTGGACGAAGCGAACGAGTTCGCCGCCAACGAGATAGCGATCGCCCTCCCTCCCAATCGGACGCTGAGGGAGATTCCAATAGGCGACGTTGTAGCCGGGGTTGCGCAGCGCATAAAAGCGGTCGATGAAGCAGGGCGCGAGGTTGCAGTAGCTTTGATCGGTGAAAATTCCACGATCGATCGCAACGATACAATTGCGCCGCGTCTTGTTGCCCCACCATTTCAGGAAGGATCGGGCCTCCGGTACGTTCGCGAATGCCGCAAAGCCCAGATTGAACACACCACACGTCAAGAACGTGTCTTCGCCGGGATAGCCCCCGTCATCGAGGCCCTGCGTGATGTGCGGGGTCAGCACGCAGGAGGCGCCGTCGTGCAGCGCAGTGCGGACGTGGTCGAACGCGTTCAATACCAAGGTGTCGGGGTCGAGATAGATCGCCGCGTCGTAGTGGAGCACGTCGAATAGATAGTCGAAACAATACGGCTTGATCGCCGTATTCAGCTCCAGGACGGAATAGCTAAACGCCATATCATCGAGATCGTCGAGCGCAAGCTCATCGATGCCGGTGATGACGACGTGATCGTCGGGCACGGCGATCGCCGCGGGGAGACGATCGGCAAGGAAGACGTGAAGCTTGACGTCGGTCTCGGCGTCAGCAAGCGACCTGGCCAGGGTCAGCGCATAGGAGAGATAGTTTGCCGAGCAAATTGTGAAGAATGCGATCTCTTTCGGACGTCGAGTGCTCATGACGAAGAATCGGACTTCCCATTGATGCCGGCCCTTTGGCCATCGCGACCCGCGATTACCCGCCTCGGAAGTTCCCGAGGCGCTTATCCAGGTAGTGTAGCGCCGCAGGGGCGATCATGTCGCCCCCCTCGGCTTACCATCGTCGGCCTATTTTGAGCGCCAAAAGCCCGACGCCCCGATGAAGGTATGTCAGAAATGCGATGGAACGGTGCGCGGGGGATCGATTTTCACGGTTCGATGCGAAGGGGATCGCGGATTCAAATCTGGTATCAAGCGTGAGACGGCATGACAAGTCCGCTGTGCGGCTGCTCTTCATCCCCGAAACGACGCGGCGCATGTCGGGGATGCGGCGATGCTCGGTGGGAACTTTTCCTTGTTCCGGCCATGGGTCGACGATCAAGAATCGAAGCTGGAAGGGTGGCCGAGGCTTGCAGGGCCGCCTTCGGCCGCGGCTCGATCGTCCCCGAGACTCCGGCGGCCGTGCTTGCAGCGCGTCCCGGAGCTGGCCGAGGCGCTTCCGGGCGGGCCCGAGGGCTCTTCGGCGCGGAGGATCGCGTCAAGGTCTTCGAGGCCCGTTTGATGACCTACACGGCCGCTCTCCGCGCGGCGGCACGGATGTGCCGGGGAGCTGTGCCCGAATGGCGTCAGCCGCCCGGGTGGTTCCTCGGTCTTTCAAGGGCTTATCAATGGCGGTGGAGGCAGTCCTGCCCGAACCGGTCTCCACCTCAAATTCCCTGCTAACAGGGAAAAGAACAGGGAATCTTGCAGAATCCGCCCTCCTCAAGCGATTTCTGCACAAATTTTGCCTGCAAAATCAATTGCTTGCAGCGAAATTCCCTGCGCAATGGAACAGGGAATTTTTTGGAGTGAAGAGGGAACTTTTCGGCAAAGAGCAGGGAATTTTCACCTCGACCGTAAGCGTCCATTTCTTGCACACTTGTTTTGGGGCTCGCGGACGCGATCTGTTCTCGCTCTCAATTTTGTAGATGAGGAGAGCGAGATGGCGGGCGAGCACCGACTGCGGCAGCGTTACGACGAGGCCTTCTGGCGGGCGCACCATGACGCGTGGAAGCGTAGCGATTTGAATCAACGGGAGTATTGCGAGGCGCAAGGCATCCCGCTGAAGGCGTTTGGCAACTGGCGGGCGAGGTTCAAAGCTGAGCCGCAGCCGGCGGAGCGCAAGCTGCTCTATCGGCGGGGCGGCCAAAGTCATAGCCTTAGTCACACCGTTAGTCATAGCCTTAGTCATATGACTAACGTCCCGCTTTCCCGGCCGATCGTCCCACCGGCACGAGAGGGCCATCGGCGGAAGTTCAGCGAGGCTGACAAACGCCAGATTGTCGAGGAGGCCACACAGCCGGGCGCCAGTCTATCCGCGGTAGCTCGGCGCTGCGGGATAGCGGCGCGGGTCCTGTTCCGCTGGAAGCAGGACCTGGCCGCAGCGACCGCGCCAGTGTTAGTCGCAGTTCAGATCACTGACGCGGATGCACCGTTCGGTGCGGCGCCTACCGATGAGGGGCAGGTGTCATGACCCTGCTTCCTCCAGGCGTGAAGGTGCATCTGGCCTTCGGCTATACCGACATGCGCAAGGGCATCGATGGGCTGGCCATGCTGGTCCAGGGCCTGCTGCGGCAGGATCCCTTCTCGGGCCACCTCTTCCTGTTCCGAGGTCGGAAGGCCAACCTCATCAAGATCGTGTTCTGGGATGGGACCGGCCTCTGTCTCTTCACCAAGCGGCTCAAGCAGGGCGTCTTCCTCTGGCCGTCGAACGTCGAGCCGGGTGGCACGCTGGCGCTGACCTCGGCACAACTGTCGATGCTGATCGAGGGCGTCGACTGGCGCGCTCCGGACAGCCGATGGCGACCTGCTGTTGCCGGTTGACGACGAACACGGCTTGCGACTGATTGATTCACGATGATGATCGCGGTGGGTGTTGCTGCTCGCGGGTAGTAAACTCTCGTGCGTGAATCTCGATCTCGCCGCGCTCCCTGTCGACGTCGATGCCCTGCATCGGCTGGTGCGGGAGTTGGCCACGCAAGCAGCGGATGACAGAACCCAGCTTACGCAGGTACGGGCCGAGGTCGAGCGTCTCCGGTTTATCATTCAGCGCCTGCAGCGTGCGCAGTTTGGCCGCCGGTCGGAGCGGACCGACGGCGACCAGCTTGCGCTCGGACTGGAAGACCTCGACGCCGATATCGAACGAGCACGGGCACCTTATCCGGAAGCCGCGGTTGACGACGCCGATCCCCAGCCAGCCTCACGGCGCCAGGCGCTTCCCGACCATCTGGCGTGCGAGCACATAACGCCCGACGTCGATACCCACCTCTGCCCCTGCTGCGGCGGTGCACTCCATGCGATCGGTGAGAGCGTCAGCGAGATGCTCGACTTCGTGCCGGCACGCCTGCGCGTGCTGCGCATCCGCCGTCCCAAATACGGCTGTCGCGCCTGCGGCACGATCCATCGGGCGCCGGCACCAGAGCGACCTATCGCCAAGGGAATGGCCAGCCCAGGACTGCTGGCGCATATGCTGGTCAGCAAGTATTGCGATCACACGCCGCTCTATCGTCAATCGCAGATCTTCGCTCGGCACGGTGTCGAGATCGACCGTTCCACGCTGGCGAACTGGGTCGGTGGTGCATGCTGGTGGCTGGAGCCGCTGCAGGCGCGCCTTGCCGCTCATGTGTTCGCTTCGAACAAGGTCTTCGCCGACGACACGCCGATTCCGGTGCTTGATCCCGGCCGTGGCCGCACCAAGACAGGCCGATTGTGGGTCTATGCGCGCGACGATCGCCCATGGGTCGGTCCCGATCCACCAGCGGCCGTCTACTTCTACAGTCCCAATCGCAAGGCGGAGCGTCCAGCCTCTCACCTCGAAGGATTCCGCGGCGTTCTGCAAGTCGACGGCTATGCCGGCTTCGAGCGGCTCACCGCGCGCGGTGACATCGTGCTCGCCGCCTGTTGGGCCCACACGCGACGCAAATTTTACGATGTGCACGAGGCAACCGGCTCGCCGATCGCCGCCGAAGCGCTACGTCGGATCGCCGAGCTTTACGCGATCGAGGCCTCGATCCGCGGCCGCACCGCCGACCAGCGCCAGCGCGTTCGCGACGCCAGCTCACGGCCACTCCTCGGCGCGATGAAGCCCTGGCTGAAGACCGAGCTTGCGCGCATACCAGGCCGCGGTGCTCTTGCCGAAGCGATCCGCTATGCCCTCGCGCGATGGGAAGCCCTCTGCCGCTTCCTTCACGACGGTCGTATCGAGCTTGACAACAATCCAGTCGAGCGTGCGATCAGGCCCATCGCGCTCGGCCGCAAAAACCATCTGTTCGCCGGCTCCGACGGCGGCGGTGCCTGCTGGGCCACCGTCTGCTCCCTTATCGCCACCGCTAAGCTCAACAATGTCGAGCCGTTCGCCTATCTCAAGGACGTGCTGGAGCGCATGTCCAACGGCCATCCCATGAGCCAGCTCGACGATCTCTTGCCCTGGACCTGGGCCATAATGCCTGTCAATCAATAAAGACGTGCAACGGCGCGACGCTTACCCTCGACCCGCGGGGGGAATGATTTCCGATGGCGTCCGGTGAAATGAGCGATGCGCAATTCACGGAGTTCTTGTCCGCCTCCTTCACTCAGATCAGACTGTTCGTCGATGATGGCGCCATCTGCTTTGTCTGCATGGATTGGCGTCATACCCAGCAGCTTTTGATGGCTGCTGAGAAGTTCACGCTCAAAAATATCTGCGTCTGGGTCAAGAGCAACGGGGGCATGGGCTCCCTTTATCGGTCGCAGCACGAATTCGTTGTTTTCAAATGCGGTGCGGCCACCCACATCAACAATGTGGAACTTGGCAAGTATGGCCGCAATCGCACGAATGTATGGGAGTACCGCGGGCCCAGCGATTGAAGCGATTGTAGACGATCGTGTACGGGCCATATTCGGGCGGGCAATCGCGCCAGCGCGCGCCGCACTGGAGCATGTGTATGATGCCGCTGATGATGCGCCGATCATCCTTGCGCGCGGGACCGGTAAGGTTGGTCGGCAGTTGTGGCGCTATGCACGCCCACTGTCTGTCATTCAGCCAGAACAACCCTGCTCGCATCAATGCCTCCCTCGTGCCGAATCGTTCGGCACAAGGGAATCAGAACTCGCTAATTAGGTACAGACCCTAGTCTTGTGCGCCCGCGTGGATTCTCAAAGAACTCCGCGATCGGAATTTCGAGCTTTGCAGCAATCGCCTCCAGGGTATCGAGGCCTGGGAGGCCCTTGGCCCGCTCGATGGTTGACACGGCGTCCACGGATCGGCCGATCAAGCCGGCTAAATCCTCTTGGGTCAGCTGACGGGCTTTGCGGGATGCCTTGAGCTTGATGGCAATGCGGCGTTTCAGGTTGTCCCTACTCAAAACTCTGAATGCCGGAGAAACTCCAGGATTTCTTTGGCTTTTGGAGTTTTGAGTAGGGACAGCACTACGAACTGCTGCGCTCGGCCTGACGCCAACGCGTTTTCGCTATCGATCAGCGGCCAAAGTCAAAATCGGTTTGCTGCTCTCGCATGGCGGTGCCTTCTGCTAGAAGGAACTGGCCGCACGAAGGGAACGATCATGGTCCATGGGACCGTTGCTCGCGGCATAACGTTGGCACTCGTCGTGATGCCGCCAATCTCTGCGAGCTGGGCGCAGAGCCCGGCGGAATTCTACGCGAAAAAGACCGTTGAGCACGCCTCGTTGATCATCAGGGCCATGTTGTTCTCTCCTTCTTGCTTGCCTCTTAGGCGGCCTTGGGCACTTCGCCGCGCGCCGCGAGCTTCTCGAACCGGTAGGCGCCCCACAGCGCGGCGCCGA
>JBARNF010001089.1:0-3517 GCA_049802835.1 Bradyrhizobium sp. | reverse complement strand
CTACCAGTGTCGACATTGATCTATCCCATTCACACCGACCCTCGGCGCTCCGTTTTGCCTCGCAATCCAGCTTCGGGCAATCGCAGATTTCAACTCGGTTGATGTCGCAGCGTCATTCGCAGACGAGGCGAGCTCGGCTTCGATACGGCGGAACGGACGGCGCCGTGAAGCCGTATCTCAACGCCGCAGGACGAGCGGGATCCCCCTTGGGCTCCCGCTGTCGCCACACACACTCACCCCTTACGGATGAGGACCGGTGCCATGACCGGCGTGTCGAACATCCAGCGCATGCCGAGTTTCACATCATGCGAGTCCATGTTGTGGAACTTGTAGCTGTCGGGATTGCAACCGCCGATGCAGTTGATCGGAGCGGTGACCGAGCCCATGTTCAGATAGCGGTAGGCCAGTTCGAGCTTGACGTTGCGCGTGACCGAATAGGCCATACCGGCGTGAAGCGCCCACGCCAATTCGAAGTCGCTTGTGGTCGGTCCCAGTCCGCGCCCACCCGTCTGCGGACCGAAGTCGGAGAATCCGGTGACGGTGTTGCGGGAGGTGCCGATGCCGGCGCCGACGAAGGGGGTGATTCCGCACCAGGTGCCGAGATCGAGATAGGCGTTGGCCAGCACCGTGACGGAATTGATGAAGCCGCTGTAGACGTCCAGACAGACACCGCCAGCCGCCGTGCAGGCGACCGTATAGCTGCCCCAGGCGTCGAACGCCGCCTTGGCGCGATACTCTGCGGTCACGTCGAAACGCAGCCAGCTGGTCGCCTGATATCCGACCCCGAATCCGACGAAGCTTTGATCGCCCATTCCGAACGACTCGATCTGGAAGTCGTTGGGGTTGTTCCTGGGGTTCGGAAGGTATTCCATCCGCTGGGCCTTGGTGGACCCAATCCCGATGTCTCCGCGAAGATACCAGCCGTCCGCAAACTCGTCGGAAACCGGCATCGGCATCGGCATCGGGCCGCGGGGACCGAGGTCAGCTGCGAGCACGCTCGCAAATGGGACGGCCGACACCGCAAGAGCCAACGTGGTGATTTTAAGCATGACTGTACATCCTCTTTTGGATACGGCGTGCAGGCTGCCGTTAACGGTAACAAATCATTTCAATAATTGCTTAAAACAAGTTTAATCGAAAAATTCGCTGAACCGTCCTGCGTGACGTAGATGCCGGTTCGCCGAAAGAAACCGCGACAAATCAAAAATCTAGAGCGTGTGCCTGGCTCGAGAACGACACGAGAAAATTTCGGTCGGTTGAAACCGAGGGGGTCCCAACTGCCGAGCGAAGCCGCCCTTTTTGATTCTTCTCGGGGGACGATACCGAAGCCGTGTTCCGGCGACGTGCTGAATTCGTTAAGAGGCGATTAACCTTCGTTAACTGCGAATGTTAACGTTCGTCGGGGCGATGGCTGCGCCCCCGGAGCCCGGGGGCCGTCGAGCGCAGGAGATGGAACCGTCAGGGTAATGGCGCGGAGGAGCTCAAGCCGCGACTTCGTTCAGGGCGTCGACGATGCCGTCGACCACCTCCTCGATCAAAGTCGGGTCGTCGCCCTCCCCGGTCACGCGGATCACCGGCTCGGTGCCCGAGCGGCGCACGATCAGCCGGCCGTGACCGTCGAGGCGCAGCTCGGCATCGGCGATCGCCGAGCGTACCTTCGCGTGCTCGGAGGGATTGCCGTTGCGATAGCGCACGTTGCGCGTCACCTGCGGCAGGGGATCGAAGCGGTGGCACACCTTCGACACCGGCTGATTGAGCTTCTTGACCACAGCGAGCACCTGCAGCGCGGCGACGAACCCGTCGCCGGTGGTCGTATAGTCGGAGAGGATGATGTGCCCGGACGGCTCGCCGCCGAGATTGTAGCCGTGCTCGCGCATCTGCTCGAGCACGTAGCGGTCGCCCACCGGCGTGCGCAGCAGCGACAGCCCCAGGCCGTTGAGGTGGCGTTCGAGTCCGAGATTCGACATCACCGTCGCGACGACACCGGGCTTGGCGAGGCGGCCGTCCTCCTGCCAGCTCTCGGCGATCACCGCCAGCAGCTGATCGCCGTCGACCAGATGCCCGAGCTCGTCCACCATCACCACGCGGTCGGCGTCCCCGTCGAGGGCGATGCCGATGTCGGCGCGCATCTCCCGCACCTTGCTGATGAGTGCGTCCGGCGCCGTGCTGCCGCAGTCGCGGTTGATGTTGAAGCCGTCGGGATCGACGCCGATCGAAATCACCTCCGCGCCGAGCTCCCACAGGGCTTCGGGAACCACGCGATAGGCGGCGCCATTGGCGCAGTCGACGACCACGCGCAGCCCGTCGAGCGAGAGATTGCGCGGCAGCGTGCGTTTGGCGAATTCGATGTAGCGGTCGTGCACGCCCTCGATGCGCTTGGCACGCCCGAGCGCGGCGGCCTTGGCGAGCTTCTTCGAGACATCCGCGTCGACCAGCCGCTCGATCTCGAGCTCGACCTCGTCGGAGAGCTTGTAGCCGTCCGGCCCGAACAGCTTGATGCCGTTGTCGTCGTACAGGTTGTGCGAGGCGGAGATCATCACGCCGAGGTCGGCGCGCATGGAACGCGTGAGCATCGCCACCGCCGGCGTCGGCATCGGGCCGAGCAGGAGCACGTCCATGCCGACCGAGGTGAAGCCGGCGACCAGCGCGGTCTCGATCATGTAGCCGGACAGCCGCGTATCCTTGCCGATGACCACCCGGTGGCGGTGCTCGCCGCGGCGGAACACCAGTCCGGCCGCTTGGCCGACCCGCAACGCCAGGTCGGCGGTAATGACGCCATTGGCGCGCCCGCGGATACCGTCGGTGCCGAAATACTTGCGCGACATGAGCCCCTTCGATCCCCGTGAACAACCCCCGGCAAACGCACCGCCGGTCCCGACATGGCGCCGATTTTAGAGGTTTCCGGTAGCGGAAGCTTTAAAAAAATGGCGTTAACCTTGGTACCGGCGCACCCTCGCCGCGGCCGGGCCCGGCAAGGGATTCCATGCCCTTGCACCGCCTTACCTTCCGGCCGCAGGCGGATGCTCAAATCTCGTGCTTGCTCTTGGCGCTCGGCGCCGGCTGGCTGATGGAGACGGGGTCCGACCCCGGGAAGGTGTCCTCGAGCGCCTCGTCCAGCTTGTCGCTGAGATGGCGGCGCTTCTTCCTCGCCTTCTCCTCCTTGTCCAGGGTCGCCTGGTCCGGGCGTCTCCGCTGGTCGTTCATCGAAATTCTCCCATTCGGCCCCGTCTGGGACAACGCCGGGCGGCGCTCAGGGTTTCGCCGGAACCTCCCCTTCCCCGACCACGATCACGTGCAACCGGCGCGGGCCGTGCGCGCCGAGGATGAGCGTCTGCTCGATATCGGCCGAGCGGGACGGGCCGGTGATCATGTTGATCGTGCGCGGCATCCGTCCCGTGCCGAACACGTCGCGCAGGCGGGCGAGCACGGACTCGTAGTCGCCCGCGAGGGTCGCGGCATCCAGCACCACGATGTGATTGTCGGGAAGGAAATTGAGCGTGGTGGGATTGTCGGGCCC
>JBARNF010001088.1:0-15649 GCA_049802835.1 Bradyrhizobium sp. | reverse complement strand
TCTCCTCACGGAGGAAGGACACCAGCTGCTGCACGAGTTGATCCCAGATCTCGATCTGGCCGCGCACATGGGTCGGCGAAACACCGCCGGCCACCGAGATGTCCAGCGACAAGGCCAGGAAGGGCGGGCTGAATTGCAGGCGGGCGAAGCGGCGCGTCGCGTTCCAGCGGTTGACGAGGTCCAGCGGCATCTCACCCTGCACATGCAGGACCGCGATCAGCGCGACGTCGACGAAGATCTGCTCGCCGCCCGGCAGCATGTTGCCGGGACGAATATCGAACGCGATCCCGTTGGTCGCGGAACGCAGATAGGAGAGGTTCGCGGCAGGATCCGTCAGCGTTTCGACGCGGTAGCCCGCGTGCTGGAACTGCTCGCGCAGCCGATCGAGGGACAGCCTGTCGATGATGGTGTCGGACATCAGAAGCTCCGAAGAGGAAACGAGAGGACGGCCGGCATGCCGGCACGGCGAGCAGACATTGCGGCGCTATCTCGCCGCCGAGACCTGCTCGCTGAGCAGGTTCGACAGCGCGAGCTCGTTGATGACAGGCGGATGCTGCTTCACGAGTTCGGCGAGATAGGCGCGCCGCAGCGCGCTCGCGCGCTCGTTGCGGATCTGCTGCACGAGCGCATCACGGACCTCGGGCAGGGTCCGCGTGTAAGACGCCTTGGTGTCCACCAGCTTGAGGATGTGCCAGCCATCGTCGAGCTTGATCGGCTCCGACACGGCGCCCTTGGCAAGCTCCATCACGCTGGTGCGGATCTCCGGCCGGATCTGGCTTTCGACGATCCAGCCCAGGTCGCCGCCGTTCTTGACGTCGCTGGTCTCGTTGGCGAGGGCGGCGAAATCGGCGCCCTGCGCCTTCAGCTTGCGCTGGATGTCCTCGACCGTCTTCTTGCTCTTGTCCTCGGCTGCCTTGTCCGAATCCTTCGCGAGCGGCACGAAGATCTGCGCCAGCTGGAACTGACGCGGCATCAGCAGGGCGGCACGGTTGGCATCATAGACCTTCTGCAGCTCGTCCTCGCTGGGAAAGCCGGCGGGAGGTGTCGACACCGATTGCAGATACAGCTCCACCACGGCGTTCTCGCGCACGCGGTCGAGCTGTTCGGCGATGTTCGGCTGCTGATCCCACTTCTTGGCGACGACCTCCTGCAGCACGATCCGATTGGCGAGCATCATGCGAACGGCTTGGCTGAGCAGGCCCGGATCCTGTCCGAATGCGGCGCGTTCACGTGGCCCGAGCGCAGCGACGTAGCCGCGGATTTCCTCAGCGGAGACGTTGGTGCCGCCGACGCGGGCGATGACATCATCGCCTCCCGCGCTCTTGCCGGATGCGACGCTCTGCACCGGCATCGAGGCCGGAGCTTGCGCCGCCGTGGCTGCGACCGGTGCTGACGGCTTCGGCTTCACCGCCGGCGCGGCAGGACGCGGCGGAGCGGTCTGGGCCGAAACGGCCAAGGGGACGCAGGCCAGCGCCGCAGCGAGCATGGAAACCTGGAACGGTCGCATCCGGACTGCGCTGCCGAACGATGAAGAGCTCATGGTGCTGCCTTCTGGTCAAGGATCTTGTCCTGGAGGTCTTGGATCGCATTCTGGATTTCGACCCGCCGAAAGCGAAGGACGGGTTCACGCGCCACGATTGTGTCGCCGATGGTGACACTTTGATAACGCTGCAGCAGATCCTGGCCGTGCTTGATCAGCTGCGTGTTCTTGGCAACACAGCTGTCGGTCGATGCCTTGTACGCCTTGGCGTCAGCCTCGAACTTGGCGCGCGACGCGTCGCGATCGCGGGCGACGCTGGCCGCCTCCTCATAGGCGGCCTTCCACTTGTCCAGAGTCTCGTCGCGCTCCGCGAGACGGCGGTTGAACTCCTCCGTCGTCTCACGCTCCCGCTTCTCGATCCTGCGGGTCTCGGCTTTCGCAGCCTCGATCTGGGCCTTGGCGGCGGCCTTCTCCTTGTCGGCGTCGACGAGCTTCGCCTGCAGCGCCGCCCGCTGGTCCTCCAACTGGCGCGTCTGCAAGGTCGCGGCGCGCAGCGCCTCGCGCAGCTTGTCGGCGTCGCTGTCGGCGGCGTGAGCGAGGCCGACCTGCATGCAGGCGACCACTGCGATGACGGGAGTGAACGAACGTGCGCGCATGGCTCAGAACTTCGCGTTGAGATCGACGAGCAAGACGTCGACGGCGTAAGGCAGGCCGCCGATGTTGTTGGCGCTCATCCAGCGCAGCGAGGCCCAGACATTCGGGCTGAGACCGTAGCTGCCGCCAACGAAGTAGCCCTTGAGATTGGTTCCTCCGAGACCGAAGTCGGAGTCGACGAAAGCATCGAGTGTGGCATCGGACTCGAGATATTTGTAGCCAGCGTGGACATTCCAGTCGCCGAGCTGCTTGATCTCCTTGTTGCCGACCGTGACACGTGTCATCCAGCCTTTATCGCCGCCGTTGAACGGGCCGATGGTCTGTCCGTCCGACGTCGCTGCGCGGTTGTTGAGCGCCATGCCGGGTGCCGTGATGCCGGTGCTTGCAGCGAGGCCGGTGCCGGCGGCAGTCAGCGCCCGATTAAAGGCCGTGTTCCAGACGAATTCGCCATCGATCACGATGTGATAGGGATGAAAGTCGCCGAGATCGACCGATGCACTCACCGTCAGCGGCCGGTATTTCTGCAGCAGACCGAAATACTGATAGAGGCTTGTCGTGCCGTAATTGTTCCAGGAGCCAACCTGGAAGTTGCGCAGCAACATGTAGGTGTTGCCCTTTTGGGCGAACAACGGTCGCGTCTGGTCCGTATTGCAGACATCCGAGCTCGATTGTACGTAACACGGCTCGGAAGGCTGTCCCTGCACATTTTCGAAATCATATAATGCGGCGGCGACCCGGAATTCGTGCAGCGGGTCGAAGCGCGACGAAAAGCCAGCCTGCGCGCCAAACAGCCACTTGTCGTGACTTGCGAACTTGGAGTCCAGCTGGGTTAGATTGCTACCCGCATTGAAGTCGGTGTTGAAGATCGGAAAGGCGCCGATCACGCCGAACGGCGTGAAGCTCTCGGACACGCGATACTTGCCCTGCAGCGCAAAGCCGTCGAACCCGAGGTCGCGGTGCCACACGAGATCGGTCGGCGACCAGAACGGGCTATCGAAACGTCCGACCGATGCCACCAGATCCCGGTCCCATGCCTGATAGGTCAAGTAACCTCGATCGAGCCACAGCCCGAACTTCGAAAAATTCGAACCACCGCCGCCCATCGTCTGATTTGTCGAAACTGGTGAATTCGACTCGCCAGTAGCGATGCGGATTCCTGCAAGAAAGCCGCTGGTGAGATCAGCTTCCATGCCGAGGCGCGCGCGAAGCTTGACTTGGTTGCGGTTCTTGGAGGCGTTGTAAGTCGGCAGATTGTAGGTACTCGCCATGTCATACGGAGAGCCGGTGTTCACCGTGTTGAAGTTGAACGCATCGAGCTGATCGTTCCCGGTCGGAAAGAAGCTGCCCTGATAGCGGGCGCGAATATCCCCATAGAACCGGATGCGCTGCGCCCATTCCGGATACTTGCCGGGCGACGCCCAGTTCTCGTGCTCCGCCCGCGCCATGACCTCGCGCTTGATGTCCTCGCGCAGCTGCCGCTTGACGACTTCCGGCACGTAGGTGACGTGGCGCGTGCCATTCGGCTCGGTCGCCGCCGCCGCGGCGTTGGCAGCCTTGGCGGCCTCCTCCGCTCTGGTCGACGCATTCTTCGTCGCCTGGCGCGCGATGTAGGCCTCGTCGTCGGCCTGCTTGATCAGCCCCGCTGCCTGGTCCTCGGTGAGGACGCCCTGCTTGACCAGGAGATGAACGAGATTGATCGTCGCATTCGGCGAGCTCGGTTTGGCATCCGACAATTTCGGTCTGCTCGAACCCGGCTTCTTTTCGGATGCTGCGGCTTGATCGGAAGTCTGGCCAAATGCCGGGGCGGCACTACCGGCCGCCGCGAGCGAGGCGGCGATCAGAAGCGCACATCGGCGTGCATTTGGAAAAGTCTCGAACATCGTCCCCAGTCCTTTTAGTTCGTCGTGTCTGTCGAAAAATCAGCTCGGCCGGCTCGCCGTGACGCGCGTCACGATCGGCATCGGCATGTCCTTCGGCGGCGGTTGGCGCAGCATCAGACTGCCGAGAACGTCGTCGCGCAGCGCCTGGTCGAGCGCTGCGTCCCCCGTGGATGAGAGCAGCTGCACGCGGCTGACGCGCCCGGAGCTGTCGGCCCAGAGGCTGATCTGCACCCGGATGATCGCCTTCTTGGTCTTGTCGTTGGCGCGCAACGCCGCCTCGATCTGCTGCTGGATGATCGAGGCGTACCAGCCCCAGCGGCTGCCACCGCCGCCTCCGCCGCCATAGGGACTGCCGCCGGGCTTGCCGCCGAGACCGAACAGATCGCCAGGGCCGGTCGCCTTGGCATCGAGCGACAGCGGGCCTGGCGGCTGATCGTCCTTGGCGTCCTTGACCGGCTTGTCCTGCGGCTTGTCGACCGGCTTGTCCTCTTTGAATTCGGGCTCCGCCATCTTGGACTGCTCGATCATCTTCTGCTCGACCGGCGGCGCCACCTTTGGCGGTGGCGGCGGTGGAGGCGGCGGCGTGATGTTGAGCAGCGTGATCTCGTGAACCTGACGCGGCGGGGGCGGCTGATCGCGCTGGGCGAGAACCCAATAGGCGACGCCGCCCAACGGCAACGCGACCGCCATGATCTTGGCGGTCAGACTCAGGGACGAGCGCAACCGACTTGGTTGGGCACCGGTTCGCGCCGATTCGGCCGCTGCTTGAATGCTGCTCTCGAGCCTGCTCACGACAAGCTCCCGCCCGGCCGCGGCTCACCATGACGCTCGGCCATGTACTGCAGCACGAACTTCACCAGCGTGGTAAAATCCGGCGTTTCGAACGTGATCTTCGAATCCGGCGCGGCGGCGATCTTAAGAAGGAACGCCTCGGGCTGGTGCCGAATCTCCACATAGGCGTCGCGATCGATCGACAATCGCGGCCACGGACCATGCGACATGGTCATCAGAAACGGGTCGCTTTCGTCCTCATCAAGGGCATAGAGGCCGCGCAGCGTCGGCACCAGGCTGGCAAGCAACGCTTCGCTCCGGACCGGGAACGGCAGCACGGCCGCGGACTCATCGCATGCGGCCGGCGGCGCTGTCTCCTGTTCGGATCGCGCCGACACCATCTGCATCCGCCGGCGCAGGATGATCTCACGCATCTGCACGAGCACACCAGCTTCAGGGCAATGCGAACCAGGCGGCTGGTGCGGAGGCCGTTTGCGCATGATCCGGTCCACCTTGATCACTTCACCAGCGGCTTGGTCGCAAGCCCGACCTGGGTCAGGCCGATGCGTCCCAGCAGGTCCAGCACGTCCATCACGCTCTGATATTGCGCCTGCGCGTCACCGCGCAGCACCACCGGAAATTCCGGCGTCAACGCCTTCTGCTGGATCAGGCGCTGCTCGAGCTCCGGCAAGGACACCGGAATGGTGTCGAGGAAGATCTTGCCGTCGTTGGCGACGGTGATCGCCTTGGTCGTCTGCGTCGCGAGGCTCGGCGCCGCCGACGCCTTCGGCAGGTTGACCTTCTGGCCCTGCACCGTCGCCGTGGTCATGATGATGAAGATGACCAGCAGCACGTAAGCGAGGTCCAACATCGGCGTGATGTTGATGTCGTCATAGGGTTTGGAGTCGGTATTGATCTGCATGGCGCTACTCCGCTGCCATGCGGCGCTCGACCGGATCCGGCTGGTCCGCGGAATGAAGCTCCGCGAGCCGCGTCACCAGTTCGTCGACGAACACCTGGATGTCGCCGGTGAGATCCTTGATCCGTGAAATGAGGTAGTTGTAGCCGAACAGGGCCGGAATCGCGACGCCGAGCCCGGCAACGGTGGCGACCAGCGCCGCGGCGATGCCCGGTGCGATGGCGTTGACATTGACGTCGCCGCTCGCCGCGATTGCAGCGAAGGTGATCATGACACCGACGACGGTTCCGAGCAGGCCGAGGAACGGCCCTCCCGAAATCGCAATCGTGAGAATCACCATGAGCCTGTTGAGGCGCTGGATTTCTCTGACGACGCCGCCATCGAGCGCGGCGCGGATCGCCGCCATCGACGTCGCGGAGAGGTAAGGCAACGAGCTCCTGGTCGAACGGCGCTGGATCTCGTCAGCTGCGATGCGATAGATCCGATAGAGCGACGACGACCGCAGCACGATCGCGTCGCGCTTGCCGATGCCGCCGGCGAGCGATGCGACGGCCTCGGCATCGCCACTGCCGAACACCGCCAGATCGAACTTCGGATCACGATAGACCTTCAAAAAGCGTGCATTGGCCTTGGCCTGACGGCCCAGATAGGAGGCGCGATCGAACATCACCATCCAGCTGACCGCGGCCATGACCATCAGAACACCGATCACCACCCATCCGTCGAGCGTGACCGATTTCAGGATCACGGCGAAATAGCCGGACAGCCAGCTCGCCGTCTCCTCGTCCACGCTGAACGTGACGAGCTTGCCTTGATCCAGCCCCTGACCGATGGCAGCAATGCGGATGAAGCCTGCGGGACGAGCGACCTTACTGATCTGGAGCTCGTCGACGTCGCCGACGAACCCCGCGAACATTGGGCTCGCCGTGACGGCCGCATCATTGGCGCTGGCCGGCGCAGCGTTCGCATCCGCTGGGGCTGCATCACCTGATGCCGCAGCAGGAGTTGGTTGAGCGGAAGCGGGAGCGGCCGCCACGGCATCGCCGCCACCGATCTGCGCAGTGGTGTCCAGCGCCGGCAGACCGGCATCGAGGGCTGCGTAGGCACTGCCGTCGAGATAGAGCGAGATCTTGCCACTGCCTGCGACCACGGCCAGATGATGCCAGCTCGCTGCCGCGATCGGCGCTCCTACTGAACTCCGTTGGACAGAGCCGGCATTCGTGACTTCCACGAACGGTGCGCCGTTGTCGACACCGATTACGATGCCGCTGTCGCCGTTGCGGCGGCTGAACAGCGCAGCATTCGGCTGCGGCGCCGCCGGCTTGATCCACAGCGAGAACGTCCAGCTGGCGTCGGCGGCCATCGCCAGCGACGACGATGCCGGCAGGGTCAGCGGCGTGCGCCCATCGAGCCGCAGGCCCGTGCCGATCAGCGAGCCGTCGGCTGGCTGTCCGACGCTCTGCGCGTTGTTGCCCCAGACCGTGGAGTCCAACGGAGGCGTGCCCCGCTCCGCAAGATGGTACACGAGGGCAAAGTCGGGATCGTAACTGCCCTTGGCATCCGCGGTGGGCACCGCTTTCTTGTTGCCGTAGTAGAGCCAGATCTCCGTCTTGGCGCCGGACGGCAGGCTCGGCACGGAGACCCAGACCAGCGCTTCGCCCAGCAGGGCGTCATACTTCTCGATATGATGCTTCAGCGGCGTCTTGTCGTCGCCGGCGACGAAGCGGAGATCGCTGCCGTCGTCTTTGGTGGCGCTGAATCGAAAATTGCCGGGATGCAGCCTGATCAGGACGGGCGTGGTGCCGATCGGATCGGTGATGTTGGCGCCGGCGGCACTGGCATCGATGCCGATCTTCTTGCGCAGCTGCCATTCGTCGTTCCACCAGGCGCTGGCCGGTGACGACAGAGCCGCCAGCGTCGCGATCACACCGAACAGCCTCGCGGCGACGCGCTTCGCAACCGCCGCGCGGCAGCTTGTTCGCTGGTCCTTGCGTTGCATGATCATCAGAATTCGCCCCAGAGCCGGACATTGAGGCGCGGATTGCCCGCGCGGGTATAGGTTTGGTTGGTCATCGGCACCGACAACGCAAACAGGCCGTTGAAGGCGTTGAACACCTTGAAGCGGGTCCCGACGCCATAGCTCCAGAGATCCGTTTGCGACGTCTGATCCGTTAGAGCGCGCTGGGTGTGAACCAGACCGGCATCGGCAAACAGGAACAGCCGTGTCTCGTTGAAGGTGGCGAAGCGCGGCGCGCCCTGCCCAGTCTCGTCCTTCATCTGCTTCTGCAGCATCGCGCCGATGTCGGGGCTGCGCAGCTCGATATTGCCGATGATACCGTCGTCGCCCAGTGCTTCCGATTCCAGATAGCCGCGCACGGTGTCGAGGCCGCCCGCGCTGATCTGCTCGCTCGAGACCAGAGGGCCGTCCGCCTTCTGTCCCTGCACCCTGCCCCAGAGCTGATAACCTTCGGGCAGCTCCTGCGTGTGCGAGACGTCGACGTTCACATGCGTGAAGCTCGCGGACGCCGCATAGCGCTTGTTGTCG
Organism: Bradyrhizobium sp.; assembly: GCA_049802835.1. Classification (GTDB taxonomy): domain Bacteria; phylum Pseudomonadota; class Alphaproteobacteria; order Rhizobiales; family Xanthobacteraceae; genus Bradyrhizobium. The sequence continues at coordinate 7,400 of JBARNF010001088.1, read as the reverse complement.
AACGCCAGATGGTCGCTCGACAGCGGACGCAGATTGGACGTCAGCGATGCGTTGAACTGCGTCGTGAACTTCTCGCCCTGGAACGTTCCCGTATAGCTCGCCACGGCGGGGAAATACGTAACCGGGGACGCGAAGCCGCCGCCGTTCAAGGAGACGAGCTGGAAGAAGTGCTTGTAGTCGACGCCGGCCGACAGTGTCTGCGTGAAGCCATCCCGGCCCGGCAGCGTCATCACGGCGCGCGTGCCCACGATCTGGCCGGGACCGACGATGTTGGTGCCGCCGACCGTGGCCACGTCGCTGTTCGACTTCACGGCGTAAGCCAGCAACGCGAGCCAGTCGACCGGCAGACGCGCGAGATAGGACGCCGAAAACACTTCCGTGTCCTTCGGCCGCTGCGGCGCGACCTGATAGCTGAGCGTCAGGGAGTGCCCGAGCTGCCAGAGATTATCGTAATGAACCGTGGCGATGGCCCTGGTCGCGGTCGTGTCGCCCGAACGACGGTTGTTGACTTCGAGGCTGCCGTGAATCGGCGCCTTGTCCTCGACGGCGAGGTCGACATCGACAGTTCCAGGCGTAACGCCAGCGCGCAGTGCCGGCGTCACCCGGCGATCCGGCCACTGGTTGAGCGCGTAGATGTCCTTGGTGAGGTCGTTGAAGTTCGGGACGGTGCCCTCCTTGAGCGAAGGCGCCCCGTCCTTGATTTTATCAGTATCGAAGTAGCGGGAATTCTTGACCCGGAGCCGGCCGACCTTGAGCTCTCTCACCTTGAGAATGACGACCTTGTTCGACGGATTCTGGGGTGGCACCTCAACCGAGACGGTCTGAAACCCCTTGTCGTGATAGGCCTTCTCGAGCGCCACACGCGCCTTCTCGACATCGTCTGCCGTCTTATTGGGGCCAAGAAAGGGGTAAATGGCCTCTTCGAGGTCCCCATCTGCCAGTTTCTCGGCGCCTTGAATGGCGAAGTCATCGATATCGAAACGCTGCAGCGGGCCGGCTGCCGGCTTCGCCGCAGTTGCACCGGCCGACGGCTGTTGTCCCGCCGCAGCCTCGGCCCGCACCGGAACGACGCTGCCGCTGACCATGGCGCTCACGGAAACAAGCATAGCCGTGCCGATCAGTGTCGGCCGCGCCGACCAACGCCCGCCTCGCTCGTAACCAATTCTGACCCGCACGGACTTCCGCTCGCCTTCGGGCACGCACATGGCGCCACGGCAGGAAGCCGCAAGCATGGTGCCTCAGCAGGAAAGACGACCGGCCCCTCGCAAGACTGAATCGGAATTTTAACGAATGCCCAGTTCGTCAACCTGATTCGCAGACAGCGCCTGGTCGTTGGCCGAACGCCGGCAGCGGATGGCAGGGCAAGCGCTCCGCTTGCTCCATCGCTCTTCGTCTCTGGTCCGGAAACTGGCGTGGCGCAGCGACCGGCCACATTCGAAGGGCGAGGCGCGTCAGCTCAGCAGAACGAGGCCACCCGGCAGAGAGCGCGCCTTGGCTCCGAACAGGCTCTCGGCCTGACTGATGAAGTCATCCAAGCGGTCGAGATGGAACGTCCCGGAGATCATGCGTCGCCCGAGTTGCTCGTCCAGGACCACGATCTTGCCAGGGCGATAGCGGTTGATCTCGCTCACCAGGCGATTGACGGGCCAGTCGCGCACGATCAGAAGGCCGTTCTGCCACGCCTTGGCCGAGTCCAGATCCAGGCGCGAGGTTGAGCCAAGTCCTTTTTCGCCCGAGTAGGAAACCTGCTGAGCCTTGACGATCTTGACGACGCGGCCCTTGCACGCGACATCGACGCTGCCGTCGAGACAGGAGACGGTCACGAGACCACCGAGGCACTTCAGGTTGAAGTCGGCCTGCAAAGCGGTGATCTGACCACCCGCGGCATCGATGACCACCGGATCCTGCGCGGTCGGCCCGCACTGCACCGCGGCCTCTCCCGAGATGAGCTCGAAGCGCCGTGGCCCATCTGCCGGCCGCAGCGCGATGCTGGTCTGGGTGTTGAGCACCACGGAGGCGTCGCTCGCCAGCGTCACGCTGCGCCGCTCGCCCTTGGCCGTCCGCATGTCGGCAGATAGTTCCTGCAGCGACGGCCAGAGCTCCAGCGGCGGACGGAGCGCCAGATAGCCTCCGGCCAATGACGCGGCAGCGGCCATGGCTCCACCGATCAGCGCGCGGCGGCCGATCACGGCGCGAGGTATCGGCTCCGGGCGTGAGGCGGCCTTGACGAACGCCGCATCACCGGCGAGCTTGCGGGTGGCATCGCCAAAACCACGCCATAGCGTGACCGCCTGCCGAAACGCCGCTTCATGTTCAGAGCTTCGCGCTCGCCACGACGTCAACGCAGCGGCATCGTCCGAGGTTGCCTCCCCGGAATTGAGCCGGATCACCCATGCCAAGGCTTGGCGAAGGGTCTGATCCACGTCCGAGTGGCTGTCGTCGCCGGCGATCAAGATGACGTCGCTCGCTTGTTTCGGCGGCCGAGGGTCGGTTCCCTCATGGCAACGCCCTGCGGTCATCTAATAGACGATTCGTACAGCGCCGGACCGAAAGGGAAAATCGAATACTTCGCACGCGTCAATCTCGATATCGGCGGAGCCGCAGTTCTATCCGGCGCTGGTGCACCGCTGAATAGCGTACAAAGCCCGAATGCGGCAAGCTCCCTTCTCGCTGGATTGCGCCGCGCTAGCTGCGGTCGCCGGATTGGACGATCGCACGGGGACCGAATCTGCGGACGACCTTGCGCCCGAGCCGACGGCCGAGATGCTCCATGGCATGCTGCAGATCGAATTCGACGGTGCGCACGTTGATGCCGAACCGTTTGGCAATCTCGCGATGCGGTACGAGCTCGAGATGGGCGCTGATGAAGACGTCGCGCTTTCGCGGCGGCAACTCCGCAAGCGCCCTTTCGAATTGTTCGAGCTCGAACCGAGCCTCGACCTCGGCCGCTGGCCCCGGCCGCTCGTCGGGCAACGCCATGATCGCCTCGATCTCCGAGGCGTTCAGCAGCCGGCGCTCGCTCTTGCGATGATCCTTTGCCAAATTGAGCGCCATCCGGAACAAATAGTCGACGGGACTACGGACAGGAATGGCCTCGGAGACGCGATCCGCCCGCACGAAGGCCTCGTGAAGCGCTTCGCGTGCCATGTCCGGTGAGCCAAGACAGCGCGTCAGGCGGCGGGCAAGACTTTCGTAGTCCGCCGCAAGCACATCGCGCAGCGATTTGCTGTTCGAGTAGGACACCAACGCAGCCCCATGACGCCGCCCGCATTTTCAGGCAGTTCTCAACCCCACTCATTTACCTATCGGCGGAGAATGACAGTGACGTGACGACCAGAGATGGGGGCGCCGTTGGCCAGCTACTGTGGCAGATCGAACGCGATCGTATAGTCCAGGCTGAGCTGCTCGGGCAGTTCGACCGGAATGCTCGGCAGCGGCTGCGCCCGCCGCACCGTGTCGACTGCGGCAGCGTCGAGAGAGGCGAAGCCGGAGCTCGACGCGACCCGAACGTTGGTGACCGTGCCGTCACGCCGCAACGTGAGCACGAGACCGACCTCGCCATGGACGCGCTCGCGCTGGGCGCGCTCGGGATAGTGCTGAAAACGGGCGATATGCGACTTGACCGTACGGACGAAGGTCATCGTCTTCTGATCAGGCATCGTCCGGGTCACGGCAAGCGGCGAGCCAGGCACGGGCGCATCCCATGCCGGCGCGGCCGTCAGATGCGTCAACGCCAGGCCAGGAGCCGTTGAGTCCCGAACTGTCACGCTCTCCGATCCGGACTCGGCGGTAGCCGCAGCAACTTGCGGATCCTGAGGCGGGGTACTGGTCGGAGACAAGGCCGGCGCAGTCGCTGCAACCGCCGGCCGCGCCGCGTCGGCTGCCGGCGACGCGACGAGCCGCACCTGCATCACGCTGTCGCTCGAGGGCGTTCCAGTCCCGACCGGCGTGTGACGCAACCAGTAGACACCGACAGCCAGAAGGGCAGGAACTGTCATTGCCACGACGGCGAGCGAGCGCAGACCGATAGCCGGGGCTGCCGCACGCCAATCGTAGTGCTGCAACTCCTCATCGAGGTGCTTGGACCGCCACGCGCTCTGCGCCATCGCATTCAATCCATTCAAGCACGCATGCCGAAATCATGAACCTGCCGGCTGAAGGACGCCGAGCGCCGCATGATTTTTCCAGTGATCATCTTCCCGAGCATAGCCAAGCTGGTATCGCGTTATCGATCCGATGTCGAGGCGCCGCGCAATCGTTTTGTCCGCTCGCGGCGCCTCCCTGATACAGGCGTTCAGCGGCCAGAGTTCGGAACTACAAAGCGAAACCGGGCGCCACGACGGCGCCCGGTCTGGGATTGTGAATGGCAATTTGCGCGGGACCTGCGGCCCCTGCAACTGCCTTACTGAGCGCCGGCGCCAGCGGCGACGGTGCTGCAACCGTCGACCTGGGTCGAGCTGGCGGCGATGGCAACGCCGCTGCCGGAGGTCAGGTACGACGAGCTGATCGCCGTCACAAAGGCGCTATTCAAAGCATTGAAGCCGTTGTTCTGCAGCACGCTAGCCCCATCCTGGCTCGAATAGAACCAAGTCAGGAAGTTGGTGATGTCGGCCACACGGGTCGGAGCCGACGCCGTGTTGTAGCAGCTGTAGAGATAGGCGAAGGTCGTGCCCGTGACGGGATAGGCACCCGCGATGATCGGCAGGCCGAGCTGCGACTTGCCGACCACGTTTACCCCGCTCACGTTTCCGTCGGCAGGAACAACCGTCACGCCATCGGCCAACGTTGCACCGGCCGCATACTGTTGGTTGTAGAGATTCCAAGCCGTATAGGTTGTGCCTGTGGGGACCGCAACGCTCCTGAAAGCGTTATCGGCCGATGCCGGGGTCGGCGCAACGAAGCTCTCCCCCTGGTCACCCGGGTGATAGACACCACGAGCGCGCTGATCGTCGTTCTGGACGCTGGCCGACAGCGGCGCACTGGCGGCGGGGTTGTAGGGCTTGGCGAAGTCGTTGCTGACATAGCCGATGCGGCCGCCCAGGTAATTGCCGTTGGCATCCTGCGCGCTGCCGTTGACGGTGTCGGCGACTTCGCCGGTGCCGTTGCCCGCGAGCCAGCCGCCGGCGCCGGTCGAGACGTCCACACTCTTCACGGCCTTGATGTTGGCAATCAGGTTGGCGAAGGTCGTCGACGGCAGGTTGGCGGCAGACGCGTTGGTCTTGGCGGCGATCGTGGTGGTCCCGGTCGCACCGGTCACCTGGTCGTTGAGCGTCACGACCGTGCTGGAGAAGGTGACGCCCACGCCGGTGAATATCTTCGCGTAGTTGTGCGAACCATCGACGTCCAGCTGCGGGCAGCTGTTGGCGAGGAAGTTGGTGAGGATGAAGCTGGTGCCGGAGCCGTCGGAACGGAACGCGACCTGGATCGGCAGCGAGTTCGACACATAGGCCTGGGCCGCGCCGCCGTTGCCGGTGTTGTCGTCCATGAAGGTCTGGACGCGGGCTTGGCCGACATTGTCGAGCGCCGCGATCGCAGCGGTGGAGCTCCAGTCACGTACCTCGCCCGAGAAGATGGCGCAGAGCTGAGCGGTCGAGAGCTGGATCGCCGAGCCGGGGGTGCCCGCGGTGCCGGCCGAGTTGATGGTCCAGGTCGCCGTCGGGGTGGCGTTGGTATTGACGACGATCGCGACCGGAGCCTCGATCATCGGCAGCTGGATCGCCGGACCGAAAGCGGCAGCGTTGTAGGCCGTGGCAGAGGAAGCGTTGCTGGCGGTGATGGTGGTCTGGTTCTCCCAGTTGCTGACCGAGGAGAAATTGGTCAGGGCCGTCGCGGTCAGCGTGTTGGGAAGCGGCGAGTCGCCGGCGCCGAAGTCGACGCGCGCATAGGGATAGGTCGCGAGCGCCGGAACGCTGCTCTCGAGGAACACCGGCGGCACGGCCGGCAACGAGAGCGACGGCGCGCTGCCACGGAGCAGCTGCTTCGAATCGTTGGTGATGAAGGCGCGCTGGCCGGCACCGGAGCCGACGGCGGCGTAGAGACCGACCGTTCCGAGCGCACCGAGCTGGCTGCATTGGGCACCGTCCGCCGTCTTGGGCAGAAGCCCGGGCGTCGGAACCGTCGCATCGAAGCCGGTCGAGAAGCTGTAGCCGTCGTTGGTGACGGCCTGCGCGTTATAGCAGTCCATGGCCTGACGCATGGCGAGCGACACCAGCGTGCTGCCGCCGCCGTAGACGGCGGTCTGGGCAGCGACGGGCTGCACCGCTGCGGCAAAGGTCGCGGCAGTCGACAGCACCAGCACCGAAGCGGTGCAGCGCAGGCGGCTGATCGAAGAACGAGTCGTCATCGGAAATCTCCGTGGGGTTGCAGTCGGATTGCGAGCCTTCGATACGCAACGATGCGGGTCATCATCGGTGGGGAGGAGGAGAACCCATCGTGATGCAACGATCAGTCGGACGAGCGATCCACTCTCCGACACGACCGGTGCGATCATTGGGGACGTTGACGATCCCACAAAGCTCGCCCGCATCGTCGCGATCGGTGGCTTGCATTGGTGAGACAATCGACGCGGCGTCTCGGCGAATCTCTTTCTTCGAAAAATCTCGCGCAGCCGTTCGATGATCGAGCGGTGCGCCGGGACGCTGTCTGCGAGCGAGCACAACGCCGTGTTTGAGACACGTGCCGCAACACATGTCATGGGTCAGTCATCGTGAGCCGGTACTTTGTTAGTGACGAGACCTTCGCGGCCGCGTGTTCCGAAAGGTCACCCAGGGGCGGGCGTTTCAGAGATGCGGGATCCGGGCCGAGCGGCGTTGCTGCGCGCGCTGATCGATGGCTATGACGAACTGAAGCGGCGGCTCGCCCGCCGATTGGGTTCGACCGAGCTGGCGGGCGAAGCGCTTCAGGATACGTTCCTGCGCCTGGAGTGCGGCAACGACGTCGGCGTCGTCCAAAGCCCGCGCGCCTATCTGTTCCGGACCGCGCTCAATCTCGCAACCAACCGCCGCGTGGCCGAGAGTCGCAGGCTCACGACATCGGAGATCGACGCGCTGCTGGAGATCCCCGACGATTCGCCTGATCCCTCTCGCATCGCCGAGTCTCGCTCCGAGATCGCAGCGCTGGGCCGCGTCCTGCTGCAACTCTCCGCGCGTCAGCGCGACATCGTCTTCGCCACCTTCGTCGATGAGCTGTCGGTGCATGAGATCGCCCGACGCCATCGGATTTCCGTCCGCCGGATCCAGGTCGAATTGCGCGAGGCGCTGCTCCATTGTGCCAGTCAGCTCGAGCGTCCGCTGGAGCGGCGGGCGCCTTCGCGGGTAGACGCCCGCCTATTGCCTTGCCCTCCCCTGCGGGCCTGGACGCCGGCACTGGAAGACACTGGTAGTTAGGACTTCGCCGCCGGC
>JBARNF010001087.1:0-6863 GCA_049802835.1 Bradyrhizobium sp. | reverse complement strand
GGGCCCTTTGCGCCGCGCGCGGCATCAGGGGCAGCATCCTGCTGGCCGAGGAGGGCATCAACGGCACGGTGGCCGGGACCGAGCAGGCGATCGCCACGCTGGTGGACGAGTTTCGCCACGGCTCGCTGTTCGCCGGCCGCCTGGACAATCTGGAGCTGAAATTCTCGCGTGCCGCGACGATGCCGTTCCAGCGCCTCAAGGTACGGTTGAAACGGGAGATCGTCACGCTGGGAGATCCCGCGGCCGATCCGACCCGGCAGGTCGGGACCTATGTCAGTCCCGCCGATTGGAACGCGCTGATCGCCGCGCCGGATACCGTCGTGCTCGACACCAGGAATGCGTTCGAGGTGGCGATGGGGACGTTCGAAGGCGCGGTCGATCCGGGCCTGCAGAGCTTCGGCCAGTTCAAGGATTTTGCCGCAAGCGCACTCGATCCTGACAGGCACAAGCGGATCGCGATGTTCTGCACTGGCGGCATCCGCTGCGAGAAGGCGAGCGCGCTGCTGCTCGCGCGCGGATTTTCCGAAGTCTACCATCTCAAGGGCGGCATCCTCAAATACCTCGAAGAGATCCCGGAAGCCGAGAGCCGCTGGCGCGGCGGCTGTTTCGTCTTCGACGAACGTGTGGCGCTTGGTCACGGCCTGCGGGAACACGCCGCGGGCGCGAAGGCAGGACATCCGGAGGGGGCGAGCGATGAGCAGTTCTGAGCAGTCGAACCGGGAATTGAGCGAGCGGATCGACACCCTGGAGGCGCGATTGATGTTCCAGGACGATACGATCGAGACCTTGAACCAGACCATCACGGCGCAATGGCGCGCGATCGACGCGTTGAAGCGGCAGATCGCCCTGCTCGGTGAGCGGCTCGAAGAGGCGGGAAGCAATGCGGACGGGCCGCGCAACGAACTGCCGCCGCACTATTGAGCGCGGGCAGGCGATCTCAGGCCGGAACGGTGGCCGGCGCAGCGCCGGACGGCAGACTGATCACTTCGCCGGCCATGACCATGCGGTCGCGGCCGCCATCCTTGGCCGCGTAGAGCGCGCTATCGGCCGCGTCGATCAGCGAGGCCGGTCCGGCCGAGCGCTCGAAGCCCGGACGGCAGACGGCGCCGCCGAGGCTCGCCGTCACGATCCCCGACGGGTTGTGCTCGTGGACGATGCCGATCTCGTGCAGGGCCCGCCTGATGCGCTCACCGAGCCGCTCACATCCCACAGCATCGGTGTTCGGCAGCAGGATGGCAAACTCCTCGCCGCCATAGCGGGCCGCGAGGTCCGAGCTGCGCTGCGCCTCGTCGGCGAGGATGCCCGCGATCGTGTGCAGGCACTCATCGCCGGCGGGATGACCATAGGTATCGTTGAAGACCTTGAAGTGGTCGATGTCGATCATCAGCAGCGCCAGCGAGGTCTTGTCGCGATAGGCCCTGCCCCACTCCTCCAGCAGCCGCTCGTCGAAGCGGCGGCGGTTGGCGAGCCCGGTGAGACCGTCCTCGATCGCGAGCGTCTCGAGCCTGCCCTGCAGCGTCTTCTGCTGCGTCACGTCGCGCGTGACTGCGACGAAGCCGTCGATCCCGCCGTCCGGGCCCCGCGTGGCGCGGATGGTGGCTTCGACCCAGATCTCCGATTTGTCCCGGCGCCGCATGCGGTAGGTCGCCCGCGCTTCGTCGACGGCGCCTTTCCTGAGCTGGTCGAGGATTTCCTGCAGCTGCGGACGATCCAGCGGATTCACGCCGGAAAGCGCGCGCTTGCCCAGCAGCTGCGATGGATGCCAGCCCAGAACGCGCATGGTGGAGGGCGAGACGTAGCCGATGCATTCGTCCAGCTCGATGCGCGTCACGATGTCGCTGGAGCCTTCGGCGAGCAGCCGGAAATTCTCCTCCTTGGCGGCGAGCGCCAGAGCGAGACGCTGCCGCTGCAGCAGTTGCTTCATCAGGAAGACACCGATCGCGACGACCAGCGCGACGAGGCCGACCAGCACCGCGACACGAACGAGCGCGTCGCGCCTCCACCCCGCCAGGACATCCTCCTGCGTGCGCGTCGTCAGCAACAGGAACGGGTAACGCTGCGCGTGCTGATAGAACCCGATGCGCTCGGAGCTCTCGCCACTGCGCGGCAAGTGCAACACGCCCGATGCGGGGTGATAGGGAATCGTGTCGAGGATCGGACGTCCGAGAACTTGCGGATCCGGCTCGGAGTTGTCTGCGAGCAGTGCTCCGTCGCGGCTCAGCAGGCTGATCATGCCCTGCCGGCCGACAGCGAATTGCCGGTAGAACTGGGCGAAATAGGCGACGTCGATGGTCGCCACCACGACGCCGCCAAATCGGCCGTCGGCATGACTCCAACGTCGCGACAGCGTGATGACCCACTGCCCTCCCGCCTTGCTCCGCACAGGGAGGCCGACCAGCAGCGAACGGTCGGCCGACTTCGCGTGGTGCTCGAAGTAATCGCGGTCGGCATTGTTGTAGTTGGAGAGAACGACGTCTTCGGTGGTCGCGAGCCAGTTGCCGTTTTCGTCGTAGGCGAACAGCCCTCTGACCCGTCCGAGGCTCGCTTTTCTCGCCTTCAGGAAGGCCTGAATCCGTTCGATTCCACCGGGCTTTCCGTCGTCCCTCTCCAGCGCGGTCACCACGCCCCTGAGCAGCGAATCCGCCAGCTCGAACGTATCCTCCACGTGCTGCGTCAGCGAGCGGGCGAGATTGCCGAGTTCGACTTCCGCATTGCGCAGCTCGTTGTTACGCGACCCCCATTCGCTCCAGCCGCTGAATGCAAGGATGGCGCTGCAGACGAGCGCGAGCACGCCAGCCGCCCACATGGGCAGGCGACTCAGATCTGCTCGGGTCGCACCAACGTCCATTCTGCGGGCCTCTCCAGCCGACGCCAGAGTCCCACGGACATCTTATTTATCTCTGAAATGGGCCCTGCGGTGGGCACCTCCACGCGCTCCGTAAGACTACGGCAGCAGCCGTACAATTACGGGACGACACAGCGGCGCGAACGCGCGAGCAGGCTGGTCGAATTGATAGTTCAGCGTACGAAGACGGAGCGCACCTTCTCCCACAACGAAGATGCGTGTTGTCCGACGGCATCGGCTTCACGGGCTTTCACGCGCGTCGTCGACGGCTGCTGCAGGCTCACCGGATCGGACGCGGGAAACGTATCCATCAGTCCTTTGTCGAGCTGCGTCGCCGTTTCTCGGTCGAGACGAGCGGCTTCGCGCGGGTCGACCGCATGCTTGTCACGCGGCGCGGGGTTGAATTTCTCAGCCATGATCGGTCTCCCTTTGGGAAGGCAACGCCGCTCCGGAACACGCGTTCCCCGCGGCCCCCGGGCGGATATGATCTTGGCCGGAACCGCGGCCCCATGTATCACGGGCGGTAAACTGTTCCCGACCAGTACGGAGCCCCCAGCGTGAGTCAGACTCCCGTGACCAAGCCTTTCATCGACGTGCTGGCCGGCCAGCGGCAGAGCGTGCCTCCGATCTGGATGATGCGCCAGGCCGGCCGCTACCTGCCGGAATATCGCGAGGTCAGGGCCAAAGCCGGCGGCTTTCTCGATCTCTGCTTCAACCCGGAACTCGCGGCCGAAGTGACCCTGCAGCCGATCCGCCGCTTCGGCTTCGACGCGGCGATCATCTTCTCCGACATTCTGGTCATTCCCTATGCGCTCGGCCGCGGCGTCCGCTTCGAGGTCGGCGAAGGGCCGCGGCTCGATCCGCTCGATACGCCCGAGCAGATCGCAACGCTATCGCCGCAGGCCGACCTCTCCAAGCTCGAGGCGGTGTTCGAGGCGCTGCGCCGCGTGCGCGCGGAGCTCTCGCCCCGGACGGCGCTGATCGGCTTCTGCGGCGCGCCCTGGACGGTTGCGACCTACATGGTCGCAGGCCAGGGCACGCCCGACCAGGCCCCGGCGCGGCTATTGGCCTATCGTCACCCCGACGCGTTCGGCAAGATCATCGATGCGCTGGTCGACAGCTCGATCGCCTATCTCCTGAAGCAGCTGGAGGCCGGCGCCGACGCGCTGCAGATCTTCGACACCTGGGCCGGCGTGCTGTCGCCGCGCGAATTCGCGCGCTGGTCGGTCGCGCCCACCCGTCGCATCATCGCAGGTGTGCGCAAGGTCCGGCCGGATGCCAAGATCATCGGTTTTCCGCGGGGCGCCGGTGCTTCGCTGCCGGGCTACGTCACCGAGACCGGCGTCGATGCCGTCAGCATCGACTGGACGGCGGAGCCCGGGCTGGTGCGCGAGCGGGTACAGAGCAAGGTCGCCGTGCAGGGCAATCTCGATCCGCTGGCGCTGATCACCGGAGGTGCTGCGCTCGACCAGGCCGTCGACGACGTGCTGGCGAGCTATGCCGGCGGCCGCCACATCTTCAACCTCGGCCATGGCATTCTGCCGGAGACCCCGATCGCCCATGTCGAGCAGATGCTGGCGCGCGTCCGCGCCTACAAGGGATGACAGGCTAGCGTGGCCGGCTGCGCTCGATCAGCTCGGCCGCGCCATTGGCGAGCAGCTCGAGGCCGACCGCCCGGCCAAGCTCACGCGGACGATCGGCGGGCGCGGAACGCTGCGCCTCGATGAAGCGTCCGCCGTCTTCGTCGAGCACCGACGCGGTCAGCGTCATCTGCGCGCCGTCGATGGTCGCAAAGCCCGCGATCGGCGAGTTGCAGTGGCCGTTGAGCACCCACAGCACCTCGCGCTCGGCGTCGGCGCAGGTGCGCGCCGCCGCATCGTCGATGGTCGCCAGGATGCGTCGCGTCTCCCAATCGGAGGCCGGGCATTCGACCGCGACGATGCCCTGCCCGACCGCAGGCAGCATGTCGGCGACCGGGAAGTCGAACGAGGCGCGGTCGGCGAGGCCGACCCGCTCCAGTCCGGACCGCGCCATGATCAACGCGTCGGCCGGTCCGACCGCTCCGCCATCCGGCAGCCGCTGCAAGTCGCCACTGTCGAGCTTGCGGATCCGGGTATCGGCCGCGCCGCGGAAATGGATCAGTTCGGCCTGCGGAAACAGCCGCCGCGCATAGGCGGCTCGTCGCACGGCATTGGTGCCGATCTTGAACCCTCTGCCGCCATCATTGCGGAATTCGTCCAGCGACAGCCCCCGCCGCAACACCAGCACGTCGCCGGGCGGATCGCGCGACAGCAGCGCCGCAACAACGAGGCCGGGCGTCTCCTCGTTGCCGGGCATGTCCTTCAGCGAGTGCATCGCTGCATGCAGCCTGCCGTCCAGCATGGCGCGGCGAATCTCGGCGACGAACGCCCCGCCCTTGCCGCCATGGGTGAGCAATTTGCTGGTCTGGTCGGAATCGCCTGTCGTCTCGAACTTGACGATCTCGATGTCGAGCGAGGGGATCGCGGCCTGCAGCCGGCGCGCGATCTCCTCCGTCTGCGCCAACGCCATCGTGCTCTTGCGGGTGCCGATCCGGAAACGTGTCACGAGGTCATTCCTAGGTCAGCGCGCGTCCTGCAAGATCATGTCGGAGGCCTTCTCGGCGATCATGATGACCGGCGCGTTGGTGTTGCCCGAAACCAGATCCGGCATGATCGAGGCATCCACCACGCGCAAGCCGTCAATACCGCGCACGCGCAGGCGTTGATCGACCACGGCCAGAGCATCCGTCCCCATCCGGCAGGTCGAGGTCGGATGATAGATCGTGCTGCCGGTCTGCCGGCAATAGGCCAGAATGTCGTCGTCGCTCACGACCTTGGATCCCGGATAGGCTTCATCCGAGACATACGGCTTCAGAGCCGGGGCCGCCAGGATTTTCCGCAAGTATCGGAGGCCATCGATATTGGCCCGCCGGTCGGTTTCGCTGGCGAGATAGTTGATGCGGATTTCCGGCGCTACCGCCGGGTCGGCGCTCCTGATCCGAAGCGAGCCGCGGCTTTCGGGCCGCAGCTGGCAGACCGACGCCGTGAAGCCGGAAAAGGTGTGCAGTTTCTCGCCCATCTTGTCGGTCGAGAACGGGATGAAATGGATCTGGATGTCCGGGCTCGCGAGCCGCGGATCGGTTTTGAAGAAGGCCCCGGCCGTACCCGCCGCGATCGTCAGGGGACCACTGCGGAAAGCAGCGTAGCGCGCGCCGGCCAGCAGCTTGCGCACGGGGTGGTTGACGATGTCGTTGAGCGTGACGCGCTGGCTACATCGCATGACGATGCGCACCTGGAGATGGTCCTGCAGGTCGCTTCCGACGCCGGGCGCATCGAGCACCATTTCGATGCCATGCTGCCTCATCAGCTCGCCCGGACCGACACCGGACAGCTGCAGCAGCTGCGGCGAGTTGTAGGCGCCGCTCGACACGAGGATTTCCTTGCGGGCGCGCGCAGTCCGCGTTCGGCCACGCTGGCTGAAAGTCACGCCACTCGCCCGCCGCCCCTCGAACAGGATACGCTGGGCCAGCGCCTCGGTCTCGACATGGAGATTGCTACGGCCGAGCGCCGGCCGCAGGTAGGACACCGCGCTGCTGGCGCGCCGGCCACGCCGGGTAGTGGTCTGGAAGAACCCTGCGCCTTCCTGGCTGGCACCATTGAAATCGGCATTGAACGGCAGACCGGCCTCGACCGCCGCCTTCACGAAGGCCTCAGAAAGCGGATCCTCGTGCCGCCAATCCGACACCGGCAGCGGGCCGTCGCCCCCATGGAAGTCATCGGCGCCGCGGGACTGATTTTCCGCCCGCTTGAAATAGGGCAGCACGTCGTCATGGCCCCAGCCGATATTGCCGCGCTGCCGCCAGCGGTCATAATCCTCGTGCTGACCGCGCACATAGAGCAGGCCATTGATGGAGCTCGAGCCGCCGAGCACCTTGCCGCGCGGCTGGAACACGGAGCGACCGTCGAGCCCAGGCTCCGGCTCGGTCTGGTACATCCAG